>JBGSTQ010000147.1:0-11240 GCA_041736375.1 Thiobacillaceae bacterium | reverse complement strand
GGCCGGCGAGCGTACGTTGTGCGCCAGGGCAAAGCCGGCAAAGCCCGAACCCGCCGCAGCAATCCCGGCATCAGCGGCCAGGCTTTCGCGCGGCCAGAGGGCAAGCCAGGTCTTTCCGAGCTCGAAGAAGCTGATCGAGGGCGGCGATTCAAGTTGCGGCAGGCCAAGGCAGTCTGCATAGAAACGGGTGGCGCGCTCGAGGTTGGCAACGCCGAGGGTGACGAGGCTGAGGCGAGGTTCCATGATGGGCTCCGGGTCAAGTGTGCGGGTCAGGCGCGTTGCTGTTCCAGTTGTTCAAGGGTGCGGACGATGTCATCGACAACCCGCGGCGAGTTCATGATGAAGGTGTGGATCGACGGCACCCTGACGATGGCCGCTTCAAGGTCGCCGGTCGCCTCGTGAACGCCGAGGATGCCATCGTTGGCTTCGAGGCCGAAGGGCAGCCAGTTTGCGCGCGGACCGCCGACTCCCGCATAGATCCGGGTCGGAACCGCGGGCATCGGCAACTGCCGCATGAACGCATCGTTTGCCAGCAGCTGGCCCATATCGCCTGTCAGCAAGCGGTAGGGTGCAAAGCGGGAAAAGAACCGGGCGGCCTTGCAGGCAAGTACCGGTGGCGCCAGGAAGAAGCAGGCGCGGGGCTGCGCGTTGTCGCTCTTTCCAAGTACCTGCCGGATGATCACCGTGCCGAGAGAATGCCCCACCAGCGCGTAATCCCGGGTGCCGATCCTCCGCTCGATCAGCCTTGTCAGGCGTGCGCTCACCGCCTGCAGGGTTTCGAAGGTCGGGGAATAGCCGAACAGGATCGGATGGTGGCCGGCACGTCGCAAGCGCCGCTGCAGCCGCCACATCGAAAGCGGCGTTCGGCCCATGCCATGAACCAGGATCAAGTGCATGGCCCCGGCCTGCGCGAGGTGCCGGCCAGGCGGCGCGCTGCATCGTTCATCGCGTTGGACCCGTAGCCCGGGGTTTGGTCGTGGGTCGACGCGCCTGCCGCATAGGCTTGGGCGTCCACACTCAAAGCCCGGCAACGAGTGATTCAAGCTGATCTGTCGCTGCCGACCAGCCCTGATGAAAGCCCATTTCTTCGTGCGACTTGCGGTCGGCCGCACTCCAATGCGTCACGCGTGCGGTGTACCTGGTCTTGCCGCCCGCATTCTCGAAGGTGATGGTCGCGGTCATGAACGCCTTGTCCGATGGCTCCCAAGCCTCGGCGTAGGCGTCGGTGAACACCAGGCGCTCATTCTTCACGACGTCCAGATAGACGCCACGATTCGGAAACTCCTCACCTTCAGGACTGCGCATGACGATCAGCTGCGATCCGCCTGGCCTCACGTCCAGCTTTGCGGAGGAAACCGTCCACGGTCTTGGGGTAAACCATCGCATCAGCAGATCCGGCTCGGTCCAGGCTCGGAAGAGCTTTTCCGGCGGCGCATCAATCAGGCGGACCAAGACAAGCTCCCGATTGGCATCTGACTCATCGCTTGAGGTCATGCTTCTCTCCCATATTTCCCTACGTGCAATTCCGGACACCCCGCATGGAGGTTCAGTGGGAAGACCGGCCACAACGCGCAGCGTTCACTGCCGAGCCGGCCCGGGCGCGGGTTCCCGAAAGAACCACCAGAGAACCGTGACAGTCAGGACGGCGCAGTACGTCAGCAAGTAGACTCCGAGTTTCCACAGGCCGGAGTTGAGCTGGCCGGGCACGTAGGATTGGCCGTCGAAGATCATGCAACGTGGTGCGGCTCTCGTGCGCGATCGGCGTGGGCTCATGTTTCATGGGAGGCCCAACGTTCCTGTTCAGCGGCAGCGCCGTCCGCTGCAACCGGTTGTTAGGCGTCATTGTGCCCTTGGCGCCGGAGTACAATATGGGTGGCTTTCTCCGACGCAACGAACTGAACGCATTCGTATCCCAGAGCGCGCACGTCAATCCCCTCGAACAGTCGCTCTCCCCCGCCCAGCAGGACCGGCGAGATAGCGACGTGCAGCTCATCGATGAGGCCCGTACGAAGATATTGCTGGATAGTGTTAGGTCCGCCGCCAATGCGCACATCCATTCCGTTGGCTGCGTCGCGCGCCCGGTCAAGCGCCTCGTGAATGCCGCCCGTGACGAAGTGGAATGTCGTTCCGCCTTCCATCTGGATGGGCGGGCGCGCGTGATGAGTCAAGATGAAAGTTGGAACGTGATAGGGTGGGTTGTCCCCCCACCAGCCTTTCCAGTTCATGTCGGGCCAGGAACCGCGAATCGGTCCGAACATGTTTCTTCCGAGAATCCAGGCGCCAACATTCTTGAAGCCCCGCGCAGCGAAGTCGTCATCGATCCCCGTTGTGCCACCGTCGGCGCCAAATAGGGTCCGTTGGATCGTGCGTGTCGGAACTAACCACTGGTGCAAATCTGTCCCGCCCACGCCGAGCGGATTCCTGATGTCCTGATTCGGACCAACTCCGTATCCGTCAAGCGAGATGGTAAAGCCCTCAACTCGGACGCGTGTCATTTTCATGCCTTCCTCTCGATTGACGCCTAACGTGCGAACTCAGGGGCGCGCCGCTTGCGGCGCGTCCCACTGGAGCACCTCGTTAGGGAACTCCAAGCTGAATCATAGTTTATCTAACCACTTGATCAGGTCCTCGGCCGAACGATCTGTCATGGTGTTATGGTCCGCCTCAACTTCCAGATAGACGTTCTCCGGTCGCTCGGGGATAAGGTTGAAGGTCGGACGTTTGTTGTTGCCGATAGTGTCCTGGTTTGCAATTGCCCAGAAAACCGGAACCCGAGTCTGGGTGAGGGCGGCGGTGGTACTAGGAAAGGTTTCGAGATCGTGGTACGAGAGGAAGATCTCCGGGGTTGTAATCAACGTCTCCTCGTAGCGCTTCTTCCCTTTGGTATTTACGGCCGTGAATCGTTCGGTCTCCTTTCCTTTACCCATGGCTTTGAGTTCGCGTGCCAATCTCACTGGTTCATCGAATTTGGACTGAAACGCTGGCGATGCGGTGTCTAATATGTGGCCTACGGCAAGCATCACCTTGCCGACCAGGGCCTTTGGGGCATCAACAGGCCGATAGAGAATTACGCCAAGACCTCCAGCGCTATGCCCGGCTACTACCACTTTGTGGCCGTCTTTGGCCGCAGCCTGAACCGCCGCATCTATTACTTCAAATCCTTGCTGCAACGTGCCATCCCACTTTCCCCATGGCATCTGCGGCGCGATGACTCGGTATCCACTTTGACTCAAAGTCGAATACAGACTCGTCAGCCAAGGATTGTCAGGCGCTGCCGATTTTCCGTGAAGGAAAACAATCGTGACTGGACGAATGTTTCCTTGCGCTGAATGAATCGTTACTTCTGACACATACCCCGAAGTCGTTTCCAAAGTCATAGCATTAGCGGCTGTCCCGAAAAAGGCGAAAAAGGACAGAGCAGATAACAATAGTTCTCTCATGAAATTGACCTCTCGTTGTCTCATAACACACACGCTCGAAAACATTTACACCACAAAATTGTCATCTTTCAGTGTCGGTTGCCATCTGTTTCTTGCTCCCTAACGTGCTAGCTCAGGGACGCGCTGCTTGCAGCGCGTCCCCTGGAGCGGTGGGTTAGGTGGCGGACTGCGAAAACAACGGACGCAATAAGCCACAGAACAAGGAACAGGTTACTCACCATGGCGTCGTAGCTGGCCTCGCCATCAACAAATAAGAACTGTTGAACAAGTGGTGGTTGCGGTGGGTACCACCACCCATGCGGCATTGCGCCGAACCAGAACCACAGGAATGGCACCGCATAGCAAACGACCGTCGTAAGCCCGTAGGTTAGCGACATGCGCTTGACTTCAGGCTGCTTTAGAGCCGTGAAATAGCGTCAGACACGGTTTTGCCTGAAACCAGTAACAGTTTCGAAGCCATCAAACATCCATTGATTCGGGCGATTCATATCTTTTGAATTTTCCGTAGATTACACTTTTTGACAAAATCACTTCGTAGGCCATTGCCGGAAAGACCGTGACAGCCCCACTCCCAATCACTCCATCCTCGCCTCTTGAAGACGGCGAAGACGCCAAATTCATGCGCGCCGCGCTCGAACTCGCACGCCAGGCGTGGGACGCGGGCGAGGTGCCGGTGGGAGCGCTGGTGGTGTGCGGCGGCGAGATCGTCGGGCGCGGGTTCAACCAACCAATTTCCAGCCACGACCCGACGGCGCACGCCGAGGTGATGGCGCTGCGCGATGCGGCGGGACGGCTGGGCAATTACCGGCTGGTGAACTGCACCCTGTATGTGACGATGGAGCCGTGCGTGATGTGCGCGGGGGCGATCCTGCATGCGCGGGTGGCGCGGGTGGTTTACGGAGCGAAGGAATACAAGACCGGCGCGCACGGCAGCATCGTCAACGTGTTCGCCGAGCCGCGCCTGAATTTCCATTGCGAGATCACCGGTGGGGTGCTGGCCGACGAGTGCGCGGCGATGATCTCGGGGTTTTTCGAGGAACGGCGAATGCAGAAAAAGGTGATGACGCAATGAGCGGCCTGTTCGTCGAGGTCGATCTGCGCCTGCAACAGCTCTACCTGTGGGAGCAGTTTCCGGACGGCGACATGCTGATCCGCCAGTACCCGGTCTCGACCGCGACCAACGGGGCAGGGGAGCAGAACGGCAGCTTTTGCACGCCGCGCGGGCGGCATCGCATCGCGGAAAAGATCGGCGCAGGCCTGCCGCTCTGTTCAGCCTTCAAGTCGCGCGAGTCGACCGGGGAAATCTGGACGCCCGAACTTGAGGCCGAGTTTCCCGGGCGCGACTGGATCCTCACGCGGATTCTCTGGCTCGAAGGTCTGGAGCCGGGGAAGAACAAGGGCGGCACAGTGGACAGCCACGCGCGCTACATTTACATCCACGGCACGAACGAGGAACACAAGGTCGGCACGCCGGCGTCGCACGGCTGCATCCGCATGAAGAATGCCGATGTCGCGGAACTGTTCGATCTGGTGCAGGTGGGGGCGGAGGTCAGGATTTCGTAGGGATGCCGGCCCTTCGACAGGCGCAGGGCGAACGGTGAGTGGTTGCCGTTCGTGGTGAGCCTGTCGAACCACATTTAGGTGTCTGTGGATAGGCAGCCCTTCGACAAGCTAAGGGGGAACGGGCTGCGGATGAGGTGCTTTGGCGAGTCTATCGATGTGCACGGGTCGGGTATCAGCCGTTGATCCGTTTGTGGTGAGCCCTTGGCTGAACTCAGGACAAGCCTGTCGAACCACATCCCTGCATCCCTCAACCCGGTTTTTCGCGCTTGCTCCCGGCCAGTCTGGAAATCTCACCCGAGTCGCCCCGTATCAAGGCCTCTTTCTTTGCGCGTCTCCAGCCCTTGATCTGCCGCTCGAAATTCAATGCCTCGATGCGCGTCGGACATTCCAGGCGCCAGACCAGTTCAACCGGTAGTCGGGTCGCCGTATGACCGCCACAGGCGCCCGTCATATGTTCGCCAATGCGTTTCTCAAGGTTATCGGTATGCCCCCGCGAAGTACGATCCATCCGCACAGCGCAGCAGATAGGCCCAGAATGCCACTACTGCATCGGCATCGGCTTGCCGTCGTTGAGGTTGAGCCAACCCTTGGCGATGCGATAGATGAACCAGATCGAGGCGACACCCCAGATGACCACGCCGAGGAACAAGAGGGGGAAGGTGACAAAGCCCACCACGGCCCATACCACGCTCCACCAGAAGGTGCGGATCTGCCAGCTGAAGTGGCTCTCCAGCCAGGTGCCCCGGGCATCGTCGCGCTTGATGTAGTTCAGCACGATGGCGATGATGGCCGTGGTGCCGAAACCGAGCAGCGACAGCGCATACAGCGCGTAGGTCACGTGTGTCAGGGTTTTCAGGCTGGCGTGCTGTTCGTCGGGAGCGGGCGTGTTTTCCGTGTTCATCAGCGTGCTTTCTCGTAGATCGGCATCATCTTCGGCACCAGTGCGTTCAGCGCCGCGATGCGATTGTCGGGGGCGGGGTGGGTGCTGAGGAACTCAGGCATGCCGTTGCCGCCGGCCTTGCTCATTTTCTCCCACAGCCTGACCGCGGATCGGGGATCGTAACCGGCGCGGGCGGCAAGCTCGACGCCGTAGCGGTCAGCCTCGGACTCGCCGGTGCGGCTATTCGGCAGGGTCAGGGCGATGTCGGCGACCGGGGCGAGGCCGGTGAGATCCTGACCGGCAACGACGGAGCCGAGCAAGAGGCCACCCTGCATGGCCATCGCCCGCGACATGCGCTCACGCCCGTGGCCGAGCAGGGCGTGGGCGATCTCGTGGCCCATGATCTGGGCGATCTCGTCGTCGGTCAGGGCGAGCTTCTGGATGACGCCGGTGTAGATCGCCATCTTGCCGCCGGGCATGCACCAGGCGTTGAGCTTGGGCTCGTCGAGCACGATGACCGACCATTTCCAGTCCTTGCTCGGCGCATACATCAGCTTGGCCTCGGCGATGAGGCGGTCGGTGATGCGCCTGACGCGGGCGTTCAGCGCAGCGTCGGTGCTCATCTTGCCGGCTTTCTGCGCCTTGTCCACCGTCTGCGTATAGGCCTGGGCCGACGATGCCTGGGCCTGCTCCTCGGACACCAGCACCAGCTGCTTGCGTCCCGACACCGGGTTGGCCGTGCAGGCGACGAGACTGACGGCGAGCAGGGGGATGAGTAGAAGCTTGAGTTTCATGGCGATTCCTTGTGGTTATGCCTATATGTTCGAAGCCGGACCGACAGCGTCTATCGTCACACCGGCCGTGGCCGGTGTCGAGTCGAACGGGCCGGATTTCGGCTCACTCTGTCGGAGACACACGCCGTAACGACTCTCAAATCCCGCGCAGGAGTTCGTTGATGCCGACCTTGGACAGCGTCTTCTCGTCGACCTTCTTCACGATCACCGCGCAGTACAGGCTGTACTTGCCGTCCTTGGAGGGCAGGTTGCCGGACACGACCACCGAGCCGGCGGGCACGCGGCCGTAATGTACTTCGCCGGTCTCGCGGTCGTAGATCTTGGTCGACTGGCCGATGTAGACGCCCATCGAGATCACGCAGTTGTCCTCGACGATGACGCCCTCGACCACTTCGGAGCGCGCGCCGATGAAGCAGTTGTCGCCGATGATGGTCGGGCCGGCCTGCACCGGCTCGAGCACGCCGCCGATGCCGACGCCGCCGGAAAGGTGGACGTTCTTGCCGATCTGCGCGCAGGAGCCGACGGTGGCCCAGGTGTCGACCATGGTGCCGTCATCGACATAGGCGCCGATGTTGACGTAGGACGGCATCAGCACCACGTTCCTGCCGATGTAGGCGCCCTTGCGCGCGGCCGCAGGCGGCACCACGCGAAAGCCGCATTCGCGGAAATCCTTGGAGTTGAAGTCGGCGAACTTGCTCGGCACCTTGTCGTAGTAATTGGTGTAGCCGCCCTTGATGAAGGCGTTGTCTTCCATGCGGAAGGACAGCAGCACGGCTTTCTTGATCCACTGGTGGGTGACCCAGTTCTGGCCGTCGGTGCGCTCGGCGACGCGCAGCTCGCCCATGTCGAGCAGGTCGATGACCGCCATGACGGCGTCCTTGACCTGGGGGTCGGCATTGCGCGGGTTGATTTCGGCGCGGCTTTCAAAGGCTTCTTCGATGATGGGCTGCAGTTCCTGCATGGTGTTTCCTTGGTTGGGGTTTCAGGGTTAACGGATGGGACAGTAATCGGTATCGACCTTGGCATGGGTGATGCCGCGGATCGCGGTTTCGGCATTCAGCCGCTTGAGCACGGCCTCGATCTGCCAGTCGGGGACCTGGCGGCCGAACAGAATGGTCAGACGCCCTTCGTCGTTGGCGGTGAAGTAGACGAAGAGGACGTTTTCCTCGACCAGAATCTGCTCGGCGGCATACTCGGCCTGCTTGGCCATATCCGCCCAGGCCAGCGCGGGGACCAACAGCAGCAGGGCGAGCAGCGCTTTCATGCGGCCTGGCCAACAAAACGGGCGATGTGCTCGGCCGCCTCGACACAGGCAGGCAGGCTGTCGACCAGGGCGATGCGGACGAAGCCTTTGCCGGGATTGATGCTGGCGGCTTCGCGCGCCAGGTAGCTGCCGGGCAGCACCGTCACGTGCTCGGTGCGGTACAAGTCGCGGGCGAAGGCGGTGTCGTCGCCGCCCGGCACTTTCGCCCACAGATAGAAGGCGGCGTCGGGGGCCTCGAACTGCAGCACGCCCCGCAGCAGCGGCATCACGGCGGCGAACTTTTCGGCGTACTGGCGACGGTTGTCGACCACGTGCGCCTCGTCGTTCCATGCCGCGATGCTGGCCACCTGCACCACTGGGCTCATCGCGCTGCCGTGATAGGTGCGATAGAGCAGGAAGGACTTCATCAGTTCGGCGTCACCGGCGACCATGCCGGAGCGCAGGCCGGGAACGTTGGAGCGCTTCGACAGCGAATTGAATACGATCAGGTTCTTCAGCCCGCGCCCGAGTCGTTGGGCGGCGGTCAATGCGCCGAGGGGAGGCCGGCCTTCCTCGAAGTAGATCTCCGAGTAGCATTCGTCGGCGGCGATCACGAAGCCATGCCGGTCCGACAGTTCGAACAGGGCATTCCACTCGTCCAGCGCCATCACCTTGCCGGTCGGGTTGCCGGGCGAGCAGACGTAGACCAGGTTGACCTGCTCCCACAGGTCTTCCGGCACGCGCGCCCAGTCCATGCGAAAACCGTTTTCCGGCAGGGTGTTGAGGAAGAAGGGGCGGGCGCCGGCAAGCAGGGCCGCGCCTTCGTAGATCTGGTAGAACGGGTTGGGCGAGAGGATCACGCGGCGACCATGGCGGCTGGAGTCGACGCTGGCCTGGGCGAAGGCGAACAGCGCTTCGCGCGAGCCATTCACCGGCAGCACCTCGGTCGCCGGATCGAGTTCGACTCCATAGCGCCGCTGCGCCCAGGCGGCGATCGCCTGCCGCAAGGCGTCCGAACCCTGGGTGACGGGATAATTCGCCAGGCCGCTCAGGCCCCCGATCAGCGCGTCCTTGATAAACTGCGGCGTCGGATGCTTGGGCTCGCCGATCGACAGGTTGATCGGCGCGAGATCCGGATTCGGCGTCACGCCCACGAACAGCTCGCGCAGTTTCTGGAACGGGTAGGGGTGAAGCTGGTTCAGGCGAGGATTCATCGACGCAGTCTTGCAGCGCAGAACATAAACCACGACATTATAAAGCCCCATGCCCACTCTTCGCCTGCAGCGCTTCCTCGCCATCGGCAGCCTGGTCTACGCCGCCTCGCTGTGGGGACTGGTGTGGTACCCCTACCGGCTGCTCAACGAAGCCGGAGTCGGCGGGATCGCGTCGAGCTTCTTTTCCTATGCCGTGCCGCTGATCCTGTTCGGCTGGCTGCACTTGCGCGAACTACGCCGTACGCGCGGCCACTGGATGTGGCTGACGGTGCTGGGGCTGGCGGCGGGCTGGACCAATCTCGCCTATGTGCTGGGGGTACTCGAAGGCGAGGTGGTGCGGGTGCTGTTGCTGTTCTATCTGTCGCCGCTGTGGACCGTGCTGTTGTCGCGCCTCCTGCTGGGCGAGAAGCTCAACCGGGTGGGAGGGATGGTGATGGCGCTGTCTTTCGCCGGGGCGATGGTCATGCTGTGGCAGCCCGGAGGCGAACTGCCGCTGCCGACCAACCGCGGCGAATGGCTCGGGCTGTCGGCGGGGGTGATGTTCGCGCTGAGCAACGTCATCAGCCGCCACCTCGGCGGCGTCAGCGAAGGCAGCAAGGCGGTGTGCATCTGGGTCGGCGTGAGCGTGCTGACCGTGACCGGACTGCTGCTCTACCCAGCCGAGCTGGACTTCGTCGAACACGCCGGCGGGAGCGTCTGGCTGCTGCTGCTCGCGGTGGGCGTCGCCATTGGCAGCATGACCTACGCGGTGCAATACGGCCTGGCCCGCGTGCCGGCCAACCAGGCCATCGTCATCTTCCTCTTCGAACTGGTGGTGGCGGCGGTGGCGGCCTACTTTCTGTCCAGCGAACGCATGGGGCCGCAGGAGTGGGCGGGTGCGATCATGATCGTCGCCGCCAGCCTGTTCTCCGGCCGCATGGAGGACGAGCAGCCAAAGGAAAAAGCCCATGTCTGATTTACGCCCTTCAGGGCGAATTTTCGCGCTGCACCATGCCGGCCTGCTGGTGTCCGACCTTGCCCGCGCCAGGGCTTTTTACGAATCGGTCCTGGGGCTCACGCCATTTCCGAATCGCCCCGATCTGCCCTACCCAGGCACATGGTACGAGCTCGGCAACGGCCAGCAGTTGCACCTGATGCAGTTGCCCAATCCCGATGCCGCCTCGCTCCGTCCGGAGCACGGCGGCCGCGACCGCCACATCGCCCTGGCAACGCACAATCTGGATGCCCTTAAAGCGCGGCTGGAAAAGGCCGGGGTGGTCTATACCGCCAGCAAATCCGGGCGGGCGGCGCTGTTCTGCCGTGATCCGGATCTGAATACCCTCGAAATTGTTGAAGTCAAATGAGCGTGGTTGTTGCCGCATACGACTCTACACGTGCTTTGGCACGTAGTAGATCGAAGTCCTTTAGGGCTTTAGCGGCTATACAACCACGGCCTGCCCTTCACGGGTAGACCGGATCAGGCTTCGCGCTCCCGCCCCCGGCGCTGCGCGCCCGCCGAGTCGCTGCTCGCACCCGGTTGAAAACCCGGTGTGCTCGTCTGGTGCTGAGGACCGAATCAATCCGATAGATCGCTGCGATAAGTCCGCAAAAACCGTTCGATCTCGCCGTTGAGTTCGTTCGAGAATGGCCAGGCATCGTCGTTTTGCGGGGACAGCGTTTTCTGGTGGCGGTATAGCCGCTGGCTGGCGCAGACGAACAGCCGCAATTTCATCTCCGGCCAGTAGGCGCTTTCGACAGAAGAAATGGCTGTCGGCGTTTCCACCCGCGCAGACAGCAGGGCAACTGGCGCCTGGGGTGCGGCGCACAGTTCGCGGCTGCGAGGGTGCTGACCTGATTCGTTCCACCACGCATCGAACTCCGACTGGCCCAGTTCCAGTCCGCGGGCGTCCATGCGCAATACCTCGCGTCCCGACTGCTGCAGGATGGTGTGCATCCGGCGCGTGTAACTCGCGCGCGTTTCGCCGCTCCAGAAGCTGCGGTTGACTGGCAAACCCAGCGCAGCGTAGACGAGCGTCGGGCGCGCTACCTTCGCGGCCGGGGGAGGGCTGGCGGCCATTTCCGGCGGGGCATCGACCATGGGGGCAGGGGAAGGCGCAGGCTTGTCGA
>JBGSTQ010000111.1:0-36470 GCA_041736375.1 Thiobacillaceae bacterium | reverse complement strand
CGAGGCGGTGGTGGACGCCGACGTCGGCCCGCTGCGGGTGATGACCACGCACCTCGAATACTACTCGCAGCGACAGCGCGAGGCCCAGATCGACGCCATCCGCCGCCTGCACGTCGAGGCCTGCGCCATGTCCGCTCGCTTGCCCCAGCCCGAAGAGCGGGGCGGCTCATTCGAGGTGTTTCCCCGCCCCGCGCAGGCGCTGCTGTGCGGAGACATGAATTTTCCGGCCCCGGCGCCGGAACGCGCGCAGATTCTCGCTCCGTTTTCCGGAGGCGAACCTGCCTTTCGTGACGCCTGGGAGGTGCTGCATCCCGGCATACCCCATGCACCCACTTGCGGCATCCACCCGGTCGATTTCGTCGACCGGCCTGAATGCTTCGATTTCATCTTCGTCACCGAGCCGCTGGCCGGCCGCCTCCAGGTGCATGGCATCGACGCCGCCACCGAGGCGTCGGACCATCAGCCGGTGTGGGTGGAGTTGGTTTGAATGTGAACAAAGAAAAAGCGCCCCCAATGATCCGGAAGCGCTTTTCATGTGTGATGGTGGGAGGAGGGCAACCGAATTGAGGTCCACAGCCAATACAATACGTAGACTATAGGCTGGGCCTTTCGCATCTACCCCCAGTATTACCCCCCGTGCTTCTTTGCTGAGCTCCTTGCAAGGGTAATTATTGCGCCGTATTTCAGTGAACGAAGATGTCTGTAGCCTGTTACGCATTCGACATTACCACTAGTGCCCTGACCTGTGAGTAGGTCATGGCACTAGTGGCGAGAGAAGTGTAGCCAGAAAGTATCGGTGTCCAAGGTAAGGGAACTAGTGTTAGGCCACCAGGAAACGAGGCAGGATCCACGCAGCCGATGGACAGCTGAACTAGGATTGTTCGCGGCTAGCTGCAACTGAGTGCAGAGCGGTTCCCGTAGGGCAGAAACCGGCCAGGAGAGGACGATTGTTAAGTCCGGTGTTCGTTTCAGTTTCCGCGAATGCATATTCACAACCCTGAACGTTTTCCGTTCTGACGATTCCTGGCGTCAATCGTCAATATACGATTGCCACTCTAGTACGCGTTGTGTACCATAATAAAAAACGTAACGACAAAGTACGCGTTGCGTACTCTTATATGGCGGGGGAGGTTAGTGGATTCAACAAAGTCCCAAAAGGCTTGGCTAACTGCGGCTAAACGCACCTTGGCTAAGTTTCATCCCGGCCTGACTTGGGACGGATTTGCCGATTTGGCAGGAATCGAGCGGCGCGCCTTCAAGACTTACCGCATGCCGGAGGACTCGGCCGACTACCGGAAGATGCCCCCGTTGGTGGAGTCAACGATCAAGGCCCTCTTGGAGCGCAACACCCACCCTGTCGTCGCCGCTCCTGAATCCGAAACCACCGACCTATCGCTGATCGTGCCTGCGCTGGCCGCCCTTGTGATCCGCCAGGCCCGCATCTCCCTGATCGAAGGGCGAATGATTGCCGGCACCACCCGCACGTACGGAATCCCTGTAGGCCTGTCACCGGAAGACCGTAAGGCGATGGCGTTGCTCTCCCGAGTCTGCCTCGTTCACGGCCTCCCCGACCGGGGGGCCGAAATCCACGATCTGCTCTGGAACTGCACACGTCCCTTGGGTGAGTGGCTGCGCGTGCCTGAGGTCATGCACCAAGGCCTTGAGACCACCTCCCTGATCGAAGCCGAGGACGGCATCCCCACGGCCGAGGCGGAGGAGCTGGCGGTCGGGTTCGGCGGCCTGACCGCCGGCCTTGAAGAGCAGCTGTTCCTGAAGTTCATGGAAGTCCTAGCTAGGTTCCCTGAAGCTTTGGCCAACCAGTACTACACCACCGTCCGAGAGATGGTGGTCAGGGGCCCGGTTGTTATGGGAGACTCCATTCGCAAAAGCGAAGTCGAACTACCCAACCAGATCTGGATGCTCCTCCAGCAACAGTTCTATGAGCCAGTGCCGGAAGCTTGGCAGATCGGCGACGCAGTGCCGTTATGCGCACATTGTGGCAATGCCATGAAGCAAGGCAAAGCCGGTCTGGTATGCCGAACCGCCGCCTGCGTAGCCAGCAATGCTGCTCTTACCGGCGGGCATGCGAAGGCCTCGGATCTAGTACGTGTCACCCGTGGAATCCGGCAATACTGGATCGAACCGGGTCTTGACGAGATCCGACTCTACGATGCACTCGTCAAGATGGGGCTGCCCGCCGCACTCTATCCCTTCCGGGACCGCGTTGACATCGCAATGGACGACGTCGGAATCGACCTCAAGGCCTACGCCAGCCCAGAAACGTTGGGACGCCGGTTCAAACGCAGTATCGGCGGCTTGTCCCATTACCGGACGAAGTGGGTAGTGGTGCCCGACTGGCTGGTGATATCGACACCATCCTACCTCGACCGCCTGAAAGCGGCCATGGAGCGTGATGACCTGACCTGTCTGACGGTGAGCCAGGCCATCAGGCGATTCCGAAGCGGGATGCCACATGCGTGAGCCGCTGCTGCCCTACAAGGGCCACGACCGCATTAACTTCCTCTGTCTCATCGCCACGGAGATGATGGGCGAGTGCAGCCTAGCGCGGATGCCCAAGCTGCTTGCCGGATTCGAGAGCGTTAGCCACACCCTGGATAGGGATGTAGCTCAAGCCATGAAGAATGTCCGGATAGCAGGGTTTGCCCCGGGCACACTGCGCGAGCTGGCGCTAATGGCCGACGGCTATCGCACCCACCACCGCCGTCTGGCCGAACGGAGGGCGCGCGGCGATGAAGATGCAAGAAACCAGACGGAACAACGTTTCATCATCGACGAAGACCTGACGGTAAGGAAACTTTGGACTCACATCGCCCCAGACGACGTGAAAATGGCGCTTCAGGCACTCAACGCCCCCCTGCCGGTCCGCTCCCGCACGCCAACGCCGGTGCATGACTCAACGCTGCCGGCGGAAATCAGCGACGATTACAACTACAGTGGCTACCTCTCGCCGCTGGGCTTCGTGCCACCCGAGCCGCCGCTCTATGACATCGGCAGGGTGGGCCATGCCCCAGGAAAAGTGCCTTGGGAAGACCTCATCGAAATCGCGCGGCAGTTTGATGAAGTCGACGTCGAGGAAGGACGACAGTCGCCCGGGGAAGCCACGTGGTTCCGCCGATTGCATGACCTAAACGGGAAACCGACGGCCATCCTGCTCCAGGCTTCAGCCGCCGGCCTCGTTGGCGCAGATGGGATCGACCTCACGGGCCTCAAACACCTGATCGGCCTACCAGGTTCCGGCAAAACCACCCTCCTCTACTTGCTCGCCGGCTATCTGGCCCAGAATGACTATTCGGTCTGCTTCCTATTTCCCTCCATCGAGGTCGCCACCGGCTTCATTGAAACCCTCGGCCGTTACGGCGTCGAGGTGGGCCTCCTCTCCGGTCAAGGAGAAACGTCGCGCACCAAACACGTCCTTAATTTCGCCACAGCTCTGGCCGGGCAGAACCGCGGGTTCGGCGTAACGAGGTCGGTGGCCCCCTTCTTCGCGACCAACTGCGCCTTGGCCGGGTTCGCCAGCGACGAAGAGTCGGATTTCCCCCACAACAACCCGCCCTGCATGAGGGTGCTGCAACGAGAAAAACCCCAAAAGCGCCCCCGTACCCACCGCTGTGCGCTCTCCTCGATTTGCGGTTACCAGTACGGCGAGCGCATGTTGATCCGAACCCGACTCTGGGCGGGACACGTCCTATCTATGGATCGCAACGTGTCGAGGCTGTTTTCCGACGTAGACGTGCGCCACTTCGAGTTCATCGCCCGCACATTCGATCTCTTGGTGGTAGATGAGTGCGATGGTGCCCAGAACAGCCTCGATGTACGCGGTACGCCGATTATGAAACTGGTGGGAGACTCGGATTCCCTCTGGAACACTCTGATCCGCGACATTCACCAACCGGCGGCGGGCGGGCGCAACGCCTTTGTAGCCGGAGAGGCTCTGCCTACCCTGCTGGAGATGACCGGGCGCTTCGGCCGAGCAACAGAACGCATGGTTGGGCGCATCACCCATTTCCCAACGAAGTTCCGGGCCGACAACGCCAACGTTCTGCTGACCTCGCTTTCCATCATCGCCGACATGTTCGATGACGACAAAGACAACGACTCCGAGCGCCGCTACAACGGCAGGCAGGCACTGGAGCGAATCTGGGACGCGGCTGTCAAGCGGGTGGCCTTCCGCCACGAGCTCCTGAACGACGACGACGAAGACGCGGTGGATCTCGACCGTACCCTCGCCGAGGCAGCCGAGTTGCTGCACACGAGCCTGGAGGAGGCACGGGCGTTCCACGACCGGCTACTGCTCGCCATCGAACGTTGGGAACGGGACGGCAACGATGCCGCCGTGCGGGAATTGGCCGGTACATTACGCACCACCCCCAACTTGTCTTCCCCGTTGGACGACGAGACCTTCTTTGCCTACAGCGGTTTGCTCGTGTCGGTATCTCTGGTGGTGCTTCAACACTTCGGCCTTGCACCTCACCTGCGCCTGATGAACTCCGAAGGCCTGGTGAGTGACAATGTCTTCGAGTCGAGGCCGTCCAAGGATCAGATGGCGATCCTGCCGGAGTCCCTCATCGGCCGGCTGAGCGGGGTGCGCTACACAATCAGTGATGAGGGCAACGTCGATGTGTCCCATGTCAGCTTCGCCGGCACGCCACGGGCACTGCCCGGGCGGATGATCCGGCTAGGCGAGGAGCAGGAGCGTGGTGGCATGGCCGTTCTGCTGACCAGTGCCACCTCAATGCTGGAGCAAAGCCCCAGCTTCCATATAACTGCCGGCCCACACTATGTACTGCAGCGTCCGAACGCTGGCCATGGATGGAAGGACTCCCGCTACATCTTCCTTCCGAAGATGAATCCCCAGAACGGCAACCAGCCCCTGCGCTTTAGCGGGGCCAGGATGTCCCAGCGCGAGGCCATCCTAAAATCCATCGTCGATCAGCTGCTCCAAGGCGGCTCTCTCAGCGACGTAACCACAGCCATCTGCGAGAACGATGTCATAGACGGCATGCCCAGGAAGGCGGCCTTTGTGGTGAACTCCTACGAGCAGTGCGAATTGCTCTATTCGCATATCCACGCCAACCATCCCTCCTGGCGTGGGCGTGTACGTTACCTGACCCGTGCCACGATTCATGGAACTGTAGACGAGCATGCGGTGACCGCGGCGGAAGTCGAACAGCTTGGCATGGACCGGACCTGGGACCTCCTGATTTTCCCGATGAACGCCATCGGCAGGGGAGTGAACATCGTCTTCCAGTACGGGCCACGCATCAACAAGGCCATGATCGGATCGTTGTTCTTCCTGACCCGTCCGCATCCACGAGGAGACAGCCTGCAGCTGATTCAGGGCTTGGTCGGACGAGCCTCTGAAACCTTTGATCAGGAGATTTTCGCAAGTACAGAAGACGCACTATCTGTCTTGCAGGCCTCGCGACGACAGGCCGTTAACATGGCCGAATACCTGTTGCGCATGCCACTCGTTTCCCAGTCCCTCGGGCAGTACGCGGAGCCCTTCGTTGCCGACCAGATGATCATCATTCTGCAGACCATCGGCCGTGCCATGCGGGGTGACTGCCCGGCCTTCGTGTACTTCGTCGATGCATCTTGGGCACCCAACTCTGCCCGGGGGCAAGCGGACACGGAGCGCACCTCGATGCTTGTCATGATGCAGTCCATCCTCCGGAAGTGTCTCAATCACCCCGAACCCGCTAAGCGCGAGTGCTATCGCAACCTCTACCAATCCTTCGCCGAACCCCTCAACGGGATCGCTAACCTGATCACGACACAACCATGAGCACAGAGACCAAAACTATATGGACCCGCGTGGACGGGAAACGCCCCAGGCGCGAGGCTGTGCTGGTGGGACGACAGATTTCACGGGATTGGCTTTCCGGCAGCGTCAGCCTCACCCAGGTCCGACTCGCAGGGGAGATGAAGCAGGCCTTCAGCGACTTAATCGCGGCAGCGAAGGACGCCAAGCTCAACCTGCCGATCGTGTCCCTGCGCACCGCGCTGATATGTCGAATGGATAACGTCGTTACCTTGGACAAAGACCTCGGCCTGGTGGCCGGAAAGTTAGGTGGTTTCCCTTGCGCCGCCGAAATATACAGCCCGGCCGACGATGAGCTCCCCGTTGTACGCGACACTCTGGTCAAGGTCATCAAGGGCTGGATCATGGATGACGTGGAGATGTGGGCGGAGCGTCGCGGGATGGGTCATCTGGTTAGCCGGCTCAAAGAAACCGTGAGTCCGGCCGCCATCGACCTAGCCGCAATCCAGGTGCCCTATGTTTCTGACGATGGGCAACCGAATTACCCCCTGATCGCCCGCTCCATCGGGGAGCGGCTGGTGGGCGAGGAACTGTTCGAGGGGCTTGGCAACTGCGAACTCGTCGCTTCCCCGGAATACCGGGGTAATTCGGTAGAACTGATGACCCTCCCACGGCGCGGGGCAACCCGGGAAGAGGTTTACTCGATGGTGGCCCGGCTCACCGTCGCCAGCATACCTTACAGCAAGAACGACGTCTTTCTGTCTGTATCAGCAATGAAGCGGGTCTGGGCGAAGAAGCCGCCCACCGTGCTCTTCGGACCAGCGTCGAGCGTTAGCGGCTATGTCGTGGCAGTGGGGCGACCGGTGGCCAAGGTCGGCGTCGTAAGGGCCGATAGCAGGTGGGAGTTCGGCGAGGAATACAGCGCGCTGCGCCGGGAATCGGAGGACAAACTGCCGCCATCACTCGCCGAGGCCATCGGCCAGCGAGAATTCAACACCGAGACCGGTTGGTGGGCGGGCCTGCCCGAACTACCGGCCCTATACCGCTCGGTGTCACCGCGTACCGTCTTCGAGAGCGACGAGATTTCCCTGCTCGAGACCGTGAGCCAACTGCTGGAACCCTTGGTCAGCAACAAGTCAATCCCGATTCGAGAGATCAAGCTGCCCCGCTTCCAAGCCAAACCACGTCAGGAAATGCTCAAGCTGTCCGACTTCGGTGTGGCCGGCGCTGTCTTCAACGTCGACGAAGCCGCCGAGGATGATGAAGACGAGACCCTCGACCATGACACCGGAACCCGGGAGGAGAAACTGCTGCGCTACCGCGAACAGAACACGGAGGCCTTGAAACGCGTGCACGGGGACAGGATGCCCATGATCTGGATGCTTGGCGGCAGTCCAGTAGAACAGGAACTGACCCGGCGCACCATAGGGATCCTGTTCGGGGACACGATCACGGTCAACACTGAGGTTCTGCCAGACAAGACCCACGGTCTGCGTGAAGACCTCGACCACCCCGAGTTCAAGGCTCGTAAGCGGTTTGACGAACGGGTAAAGCGCTGGCAGAGCGCCGCCGAGACCATCAAGCAGGTTAGTGGCGACCGGCACATCGTCGTCCTCATCTGCGCCCCGGATCGCGTGGGCAAGAAACCTGAAGACGCCGTGAACTACTACGCCGGCATTCACTCCATGTCGACCATTGGCGCCAACATCCACCATGTCCTACCCATCGAGGCCCCGGACGACCCTAAATCGCATCAGAATTTCCTGCATCGGGTCCAGAGCGCCCTTCTCGACGTGATGCTGGCGCACACCGGCGCGGTGTTCGGCGTTAAGGCGTTCGTTGAGCGATTGCTCCCCCAAGAACACATTCCAGAGGCGATTTACGGCGTTCAGGCCGTGCGCTCCCGAGCCCAATCCAGAAGTGGTCAGACCGGCGTCAACTTCGTTCTTTACTCACGTCTTATTGTCGAGAGCGGCAAGACGGAGGTGTGCGTTGGTTACCGGGCCGGTAACCACAACCAGATCACTGGCTGGATGCCCCTATCCCATGGTCTGGCCTGGATGGGGAGCCAGCGTCGCCTACAGGACGGCGATGCGAACTGGCTCAAAACCGCGTTCGCCGATTTGACCCGCAAGGTCCTGGCGGACATCTCAGAACTGGACCCGAAGGCCGTAGTGCTGATTGAGTGGGACAGCGTGCGTTCCCTGTGGAAAGGGATCAGCGACGTGGATCTGGGCGCCGGCAATCCGCCCCGGCTCGAAGCCACCAACTTGTCCCAGCTCAAGAACATGGCCTTCGTCCGCTTACGCCGGGGGATCGACACCATGGGGCTGCGCACAATGGTCAACACGACCTTTAAGGGGTGGAAGGAAAGCGACGGCGTGCGGTCCGATACCGGTGAGATCAAGCCCGACACCTATGTCACCACGAACATGCGCCTAGTGGAGGTCGCCGAAGAATCTCTGCCACAGGACCGCAGCTTTGGCCATTACATCGCTTCGATGGGGTACCCCAAGACAGTGCAGATCAAACGTGGTCTCTCCTGTTACAGAACAATACCCAGGATGGTACGTATGGGTGATGGCCTGGCTGAATTCGAGCAGAAAACCATGGATGTCGCTCCGATGGATGCCTCGCTGCCAGCGCCGATGGACATCTCAGTGATGTCTTCGCCTGACGGAGTGGCGCCGAAGCAGTATGCCATTCTGGCCATGGGCCTGCGTCTGGGATACGCACATTACAACGACTGGACTAAGTGGCCCATGCCACTCTTCTTCCGCCGGAAGATCGAGGACTACGTGATCCGCTACCCTGAAGAGGCGGACGAAGCAGCGATCGTGGAGCCCATAGCTGGCGAGGTTGCGGAGGAGGCCGTCAGGCCAACCCTCTATTCCTCCCTGGTCGTCCAGGAGGCCGAGGGAATCCAGGAGGAGGCGCGCCCGGAGGACCAGACCACGCCTGATGTCCTGGGCACACCAAGCGCGGATTCGGGCGACGATCTGCTGAGCCGCGTCAAGCGAACGCCGATGCCGTTCATCATGAAGCACCAAGACCACCACACCCGCCAGATTGTTCAGCGCATGCTTAACGGCGGCGCCCACGTAGATGTGGAACTTCCCTACTGGGTGAAGACCCGTGGAATCTTTTCGCTCACCGAGCCGGTTACGAAGCGCCGCGTCCAGCGCAGCTGGGACTGGATGAAGGACTTCGGCTACGTCAAAAGCGGCATCTCCAGGCCCGGCGTCGACGACTACATGGACTGGCTCGCCGAAAAACTGCTGACACCGCAAGTTTGCCCGATCATCGTTTCGGCGGCACGAGCACTCGGCCAAATCACTTTCGCACAAATGGCCGAGATCATCGAGCGCGAATTCAACAGCAGCGTCCCCGAAGACGAGAAGGTCACGCCGTACGCCATCGACGACAATATGCTGGAGCGGCTGGCAAAATGGGCAGATGCTCATCAGCACGATGAACTGATGGGCTGGCTCGTCTTTATGGCATCGCAACTACCCAGTCGGGACGGGGCCGAGCGCTTGACCAAACACATCCACGCCATACCCGGCCCGAGAACAGCGCACGCTCTAGAGTATTACCTAGCCACGGCCTCCGCCATTAATGCCGTGCTGGAACAAAAACACAACCGCGGCTACTTCACCATCCAGCGCAGCTTGCCTAAGCCACAGGGCATCGAACTGGCCGCCGCTGTTGGCCCGAAGTCTAAGCAGTTGGGTACTCAAACCACCCCCGCGCCCATTGAGGAGGCGCCCATCATGCCGCCCATAGCGGCAGTCGAAAAAGAACAGGGAGAAGACCTCGTCATGACCACCAAAACCACCCTCATCCAGCTCATCGAATCCATCGAACCGGGGGCGGTAACTTTCGATGCGACCCTTTCCCAGATCCAGGAGCAAATCGGGGCGCTCTCGGAGATCCACGCCGCGCGCAAGGTTCTCCATGCCGCCGCCGCCGCCATGACCGAAAAAATGCACCGGTTCATAGAGCAGCAGAGAACTGTGGCGGGCTCGATCAACGCAATGCACGAGATCTTGGAGATCGGCCGCGTCGAAGCCCGAAGCGTGCGTCACGACGACCTGGAGGCCGCCATGGATGAGTTAATCAAGATCGAGGAGGCAATCTCAAACCTATCCGCCCTCTTGAAGCAGCTGGATGAGCTCGAACACTCCCCGAGGCCGACTGGTCTGCAGGAACGCAAGAAGCGACAAAAAGTCGAGCAACAAATTACAGAAAGCGCGGAGAGCCGCACGGATGGCGTGCGTAACCTCATTGAGAGTGGCCTGTGCTTTACCCTTGAAGGGCTTGGCACTGCCCCTCCTGAAGAAGCCGAGATTCCCGAGCAGCCAACAGCTGAGATATTTGAGGCAGCGCCGCCCGACACGACCACCATCGTCCCCGGGAACGTAGCAGTGACCGTCGAAGTGGTCCCCGCCGGCCCCACTCCTGCCCTTGAGCCGGAGACCCGCGCTGTATCTGAAGCCGTTGCTGCGCCTGTTTCGGTGATCACAGTGGCCGAGATAACACACCCCGAACCGCCGGTTAAGCCGCCCGAGCTGATCACATTGGCCAAACAACGCACCGCGCAGCCGACCAAGCTACCCCCTTCGCCGGTTCCAGCCGCCGCCCCCGAAGCGTCTTCATTCAAGATGGATGATGGGGCAAATTCGGAGGAGGAAAACGGGACGTCCCTGGGAGCGGCCGCATTGGAGTCCAAGATCGGCCCCCTAAGAACCCTGGTCCAGCGGCGCCTCTACGGCTTGGCCGATGTGCACGTGGCTGCTATCGGCAGCATGCTCGACGGAACCAACGACCAGGAACTACAGGTGCACCACGCCATCCTCGCCGCCTTGGTCAGGTCGCTGGACCTGATGGACTGCCACTTCGCCTTCGACATGAAGCTCGACAGCAAGTTGAGAGAATTCTTAGTGGCTGAGAAACTGCCATCGGGCGAGATGTCGCATCCAGCCCACATGGCGCTCGGTATCCTGGCTGCCGGCCTAGGCAACCTGCTGTTCGATGACCCGGAGGTGCAATGGCAGATCGTCAACGCTGTCTCCTCCTGCCTGGCCGACTACCCGGCGCTTTCCAGTCTAGTGAAGCACCTTGAACTCATCCGCCAGAGGGGTTTCGTACTAACTCGTGACCTGTTCGTGCGTTCGCGCATCGGCGACAAGAACGCCCAAGCCCTCGAATTAGCCCGCTTCCAGAAACGAGCGGCCAACTGGAAACAAGAGCCGGATATCCACGCAACCTTCAACCATCGCGGCTTCAAGGCAATGCACGAGGAGATGTTTAGCCCTAGCAACCCCATTGGAAAATGCCTGTTCCTAATCGCCAAAGGGGACGCGGCGAAGGTGGCCGCCGCCTACGAGGAGGGAAAACGCAAGTTTGAGAAGGCGGCACAGACGGTCGACGAGCTCTACAAGAAGATCGGCGAGAAAACCAAGCCCGATGGCCTTTATCGTATCCAAGCAGTGGAGAACATTGCCACGACGCAACAATTCGTGGACTCCTATCTGGACCTCGTGCGCCGGCACACCTCGCAGGATGCCGAACTGTCCCGCGACATCCAGTCCTTCCTGGATGGGCTAAACCATAAGCTAACCGACGCTATCAAGGAGTGCCAGGGGTTCGAGACCGTCAGCAACCTAGAAGCGCTATACCGCGACACGGCCGTCAAGGCTTTTGAATGCGCCATCCAACTCTTCGACACCCAAGAACCGCAAGCGTGCATCCCGAACAATAAGCAGAAACTACTGATTCAATGGCCGATCGGCAAGGATCTTATGCCGGCCATGAACAAACCGGACAGACACACCGCGCCGCTATGCACGCCTGACGACGTGTTCGAACAGACCCGCCGGCTGGCTGAGGAGAACCTCACGCTGGACGACCCCTCCTCCGACGACGACATCGACCGTGCCTTGGCCGACGCCTACCAGGGACACCTCGCCGAGAAGCGCTTCCTGCCGGCCTTTATGATTGAGGAGCTTCATGGGAAGCCCCTAGTGACCAAGGGACCGACCCTCGCACAGCAAAGGGCCCGGGAACGGGACGCGCTGATCGCCGAACTCCAAGACGCCCGACAGAAAGTAACCCATGCCATGACCCTGGACGCCTTGCCAGAGGAAGAGGAAACCTACCGCATGCAGCGGGTGATCGAGGAACTCCTGATGCTGTGCCGCAGCGAGCGGTCCATCGGCATGCCGGTGGTGGAATCGGTCGCCTACCCGGATTTCCCGCAAGCCCGGGCGGCTCTGCGCAGCAATGTCCTGCAACCCCTGGAGTCTCGGCTGTCCAACGCCAAGGTTAAGTTGGAGATCGATTTGGAAGATGATGAGCGTAAAAGCTTGCTGCCGGTCGCCGACATCGCCCGGATCAAGCAGATGCTTGCATCCAACAACGCCGCAAGCCTGCGCACTGCGCACGACGCGCTAGCCATGCTACGTCAGAGCGGCAAGCTCCCAGCACGCATTTCTGATACCGGCAACAGAGCCGACGAATACGACGCCTTTATGGAGACCCTCCGGAAGTCGACCGGCCGAAGCAAGCACCTGCTGGAAGGACTGAAAGAGATTCTGACGGCCAAGACATCAGACGGTAATGAACCTGCATGGCTGGCCAAGCTCGATCAGGAGCAGCGCGCCGAATCGGTGGAGCTCATCGACGCATGGGTCGACTTCTTCATCACGCGCAATCCGAGCAAAACAGAAGCCACTGAACGACTGTTCCGGGCAATGAGCATCCCCGTCACACCGAGCCATTACCCCGAGCCGACCCGGCGCAACCGCGCCCGCTTCATGGTGGACGACACGACCTTCCTGTTCCCGACCACTGGCGACGACGAGATGTTTATCCCGCCAGTACTCGGCTCCAGGGCCACCCATACCCAATGCTACGCCCTTTTCGGCGCCACTCAGGAGAACGAGATCCGCCAGCTCATGCTGGAAATCGGCAGCGTGCCGACTCTGGTATTCGCGCGCACCCATCTCAACATGCAAAAGCGGGCGAAGGTGTCCGGTAACGCCCCCATCCTCCTAGTGGACGATGATCTCCTCGCCTATATCGCCCTGCACCCCGGAGAGCGGCTGCAGGCACTGATCAAGGTGGGCATGCTGACCTTCTCGACCAATCCCTACGACGACTACGGCAGCAAGCCGGTGCCAACAGAGATGTTCTTCGGGCGCCAGGAGGAGCTCGAGCGGCTGCGGAACGTCAAAGGTCTAGCCGTGCTCTACGGCGGACGGCGTCTCGGCAAATCTTCCTTGCTGAGTCAGATCGAGTGGGAGTCACGCAACACCCCCGGTAAAGAAACCGTGTACGTTTCTATGGAGACGATAAATACGGCAGACCACGTGCTGTCGGCCTGGGAGTTCATCTATCGCGCCCTGATTAACCGACGGATCATTCAGCCCCTGCACCCGCAACCGAACCAGTGGAAATCTCTCTCCGAACACATCAGCAAGGGTCTGATCGAGAACCCGTCGCTAAAGTCGCTCTACCTCCTCATTGATGAGGCCAACGATCTGATGGGATGTGAGCTTCGCGTGAACAGGAGCGATATCGGTTTCGTCAGAGGCCTGACCCAGCTAGCGGACGACGTCGCCCACAAGTGCCAGGTCCGCATGGTAATTGCAGGGCTGCACAACATGACCCGCATGGCCAACGACGAGAACTCGGTCTTCGGCAAGGCCGAGACGATCCCGCTCAAGCCCTTCTCCACCTCAGACGACGTGCAGCGCGGCATTCGCCTGATTACCAAGCCGCTGGCGGCCATGGGGTATTTTTTCGGCCCTGGCTCCGAGGATCTACCGCTGCGCATCCTGTCGGTGTGCAACTTCTACCCGGCCTTTATCCAGCTCTACTGCAAGCGCCTAGTAGAGCGATTGCAGAACAACCGCCAAGATAAAAAGCCGCCGATCGAGATCACCGAGGATGACCTCAAAGCGGTGGAGAAGGACAACAATCTCCTCACCGAACTAAGGGATAAGTTCAAACTTAACCTCAACCTCGATAAGCGCTACAAGGCCATTGCCCTGATCCTGGCGGACGTCTACTACACGGAGTCCGAAACCGGCGAGTACAAGGGCCTCACCACGGCGGAGGTGCGGGAGCATTGTGAGGTCTACTGCGGGCGACACTTCGAGAATACCGGACCGGGGGTCTACGAGGCACTGCTGGACGAGATGGGCAAGCTCAACGTCATCGCCAGGGTTGGCACCCGCTATGTTCTGCGCAACCCGAGCATTGCCATGATGGTCGGAGACCGGGATCGTGTCACGACCCTGATCAGCGAACTTGCGAACGAACCGCCCGAGACCAGCCGCAACCAAGGCGAACGCCGTATCCAGATGACCCGGAATAGCGCCCACATGGTCTTCCCCATGCCGATGAGTTGGATCCGCAACCACATGGACGCCTCGGACGGCGAACTGCTGATTCTTACCGGCAATGCCCTTAGCGGCATCATGGATCTCGCCCGGCTAGACCGTGAGGAGTGGCGCTTGCAGGACGGCGTCTTCATGTCGGCGCCGGTCAACAGCCCGCAAAACCTCAGTGACCTGGTGACCAAAATCCGCCGCGTCGCTCAAGATCATCGAGCACCGAAAATTCTGTCGGTGCGCCACGCCGCTTGGCGGGTGGAGCAGATTCCGGAATATGCCGCGATCGCCAACAAGGCCGGCAGATTCGGTATCAGGATCGTTCTCCTCGCGCATCCAGAGCGCGCCTTGGAAGTCGCGACGGCCTTGGAGTCCGGGGCACTCAAGCCTGGCGATGACAGCCAGCGCGGCTGGCGGGTAGTGCCCATCCCGACGTGGACGCATGACGCTATCTACTACAGGGTGCATGAGAACATACGTGTGGCCGAGAGCCAGGAGGCCATTGCCGCGATCCGGACCGCCACAGGCGGCTTCGGCAAGGAGGTGGTCGCGCTGTGCACCGATAGCCTGACCCTAGAGACCGCCCTAGCCGCCCCTGACATGCTGCGCAAAACCCTCGCGCCCAACCTAGAGTCGTTCTACCAGCAAATCGGAATGCCGCCCTACCTAATCTCGAAACGGGGCGATGCCATCAAGGATTTCCTTAACATGACAAACGGCAGCGACCGCAGTAATTTCCCGGAGCTCGAAGAGTACAAGCAGGAATACGGGATCAGCGAAGAACTGTTCCACTTCCTCTACTGGATGGGCTTGGTTCAGGAAGGGCCGGAACACACTTGGACCGTGCCAAAGATGTATGCGGACCTGATCAATTGAGGAGGCAACATGTACTGCATTGATGCCGAACTCTACTGGCTGTTACCGGGCCCGCGGGGCTTCATGAACAAGATCTCGACCCGCATCGCCAAGGCACGGGTGCTCGTGGTCAACCTGCCCAAGGCCACTGTGCCGGGCACCCGGGACGGGATCGTCAGGGGGTTGCGCGATGCTCATATCCAGGATCCCATCCAGCTCATCATCCGCAGCGGGACCGACATCGCCAACGATGTCGGGGTTCATTTCGGAGGCCGACGTATGATGGCGGCCCAGCTGGCAGCTCACCAAGCACCGGCGGAAATGGCCGTGATCCTCCAGGCTGAGGACGATAAGGCCCAGACGATGTGCGAGCAGTACACCAAGGAGTTTATGGCGGCGACGGGGTACTCCCATGGGAACGTCCATCTCGTGGCGTCCATCCATGACAATGACCATCAGGGCGACTCGGAAATTGGCAATGTCCAACTCATCACCTTCGACGGTGGGCTTACAGCCGACGAGATGGACGCCTATGTAGCTCTACGCATGGCCGACAGAACGGGGCCAGGCACTACCCGCCTACTGCGAGCCATCGTAAGCGAGTTCGCCAGCTTTGACGCACAGTTCGCGGAGCGTCTGCTGCACCTAGACGACTCGCAGATCCTAGCGATCCGCGACCATCTCCCCATACTGCTGGGAGAGGATCCCGATCGCTGGCGCACGCTTGCCTGGCTCGCCGGGACAACCTCAATCGTCACCCAGATGCCACACGTGCTCCACGACTTCTATCTCTCCGAGTACGGCACGGAGCGCCAGAAAACTGAGGCCAAAGAACGCATCGCCCGTCGCTACTGGCGCGCCTGCCTGAAGGTGATCACCCCTTGGCTGGAAGAACGGCGCCGGGAGGTCATCAAGTACTTCTACCCGCAACTACGTCAGATCGCCGCCAATGACGCGAATGGCGGGATTCCGGTGCCGGTCGGCAGGGACAGGTATCGCTACGTTGACCCCGAGGATGTGGAGTTCAATAACATCGCCGGCCTCTATGGGGAGCACAAAATCATAGCCACCAGCGAGGACGAGAAGAAAGCGCTCAAGATTTGCAGGTCCACGAAGCCAGTACGCGATGACATTGCACACCTGCGAGCCCCGAGCACGGCGAACCTTGTGCAGCTAATCAGCGAGATGGACGCTCTGGTTCTGGTTTGAACGGCGGTCAATTACCTACGGATAAGTCTCTTGGCGTGAATTCCTGATCAGTGGTCGAATCTGCAACCGTATAACGGACCAAGTTGGCTCAGAACCCTCCGGCCACAATGGCCGACAATCGGCAGGTTCCAGTGGCGAGCCTGAGAGGCCGTTCAGGATCGTGAATGGAAGTTATTAGGCCGCACCATCTAACGAGTAGCCAATCAAGGAATAAGCACCATAGTCGGCCCTAGCTACTCGTCCAGTTGGCTGCTCTTGCGCCATTGCCTCAATCCTGACTGCATGGCTTCCACGGTCCTGGCCAAGCCTTCAGGAGTTCTCGGGCCTGTGGATTTCCCACCGTGCAACTTGCACCGTCCATTCGATCCTGCCGGTGCCCGGCATGGTTGGCCGGTTGACCTGGCGTAAGCACCACAGGTTTCCCCGGGCATAGGAATTCGCATGGCATCACGACGTTGCTTGGTGATGTACTTCGCCGCCTCTTGGCGGCTCATGCCACCGAATGTCATCCAGAATCGGATTCCTCGGGCACGGGTTTCAGGAGTGTCGTAGGGAAGGGGTCTGAGTTTCGGATTCATTGCTGGTTTACCTGCAAGCAGAGAAGATTCCGCGCGTGCGCGTCATGGGGTTTTTACGGGCCATTGTCATCAGGCGCGGACTACTCACTGCCGACGACCCGCTGCACAGTGCTGACACCTATTCCCAAGGTTCTGGCGATCTTGAGTTTGCCCATGCCCTGGCTACGCAGTTCAGCGATCCGTGCTTCAACGGTTGCTGACACAGTTGGGCGCCCAAGTCGCTTGCCCTGAGCTCGGGCGCGCTGTAGCCCCGCCTTGACGCGCTCCTGAATCATTGCCCGCTCGAACTCGGCGAAGACCCCCATCATCTGGAATAGGGCCTTTCCCGCGGGCGTTGTTGTGTCCATACCCTGCTGGTGCAAGTAGAGGTCGACCCTCTTGGCGTGGATCTCGGATAGGAAGGCCACCAGGTCTTGCAGACTTCGTCCGAGACGGTCGACCGACCAACTGGCGATGAGGTCGAAGTTCTTCCGCGATGCGTCCTTCAGTAGGCGATCGAACTCGGGCCGCTGATCACGGCCCTTGGTGCCGGAGATGCCCTGGTCGACATACTCTCCGACGATTACCCAGTTGTGGCGCTCGGCTACAGCGCGCAGCTCAAGCAGTTGGTTGTCGGTCGCCTGCCGGTCGGTAGAGACGCGGGAGTAGAGCGCTACCTTCTTCGCGGCCATGGTCATCCGATGTCATTGTTGATAACACCAGCATAGCCGAATTCATACGAAAAACAATAGTTAACCGTATGCGCTAATTGAGGATTGTCACTCTAGGATTGATGCGGGTTACGTGGGTGCACTCGGATAGGGGATTTCCGTATAGGCGTATTGATGCAGGGGGGTGGGTACCAGGGGGGGCACCATGCGGCCAACAGAACCCACTTAGAAGGGGTCCCGTCTCTGCAAGCGGCATCCTTGACCGGGGTACAAGCAATTGCTTGTACCCGTGGGCGAGAAATGAACCGGCATTCAGTCTACGGAAAACGGGTCATGTACCTGCCGGGCTGTGACCTGGAACCGCATTGGGCCGAAGACCAGAGCATCCGTGGTGACGCTTCCCAATACCGGCGTGCCACTGAAGCTCCAGCCAGGACATGCTCTCGTCCCTGCCTGCGGAGCCTCGATTTGTTTGGATTTAGGCTGGGTGTTCAAGTAAATTCTAGGTCGACGGAAAAAGAACTATTAGGGGGAAGCAATAAGTAATGGACCGCGAAAGGTATACAGACGCTCAGCTTGCCGCTATTGATCACATCGAAGGGAACCTGCAGCTCATCGCGTGCGCCGGCTCAGGCAAGACCGAGGTCGTCGCGCAACGAGTCGTGAACCTTTTGCGACCGGTTGCTAGCGGTGGAGCCGGCTGCACGCCAGAGAACATCGTGGCGTTCACCTTCACCGACAAGGCGGCAGCCGAGCTCAAGGAGCGCATCCACGCACGGTGCCATGAACACCTGGGTAGTGTTACAGGGCTCGCCAACATGTACGTCGGCACGATCCATGGCTTCTGCCTTGAGCTGCTGAAGTCGGAGGTGCCGACCTACATGAAGTACGAGGTGCTCAACGAGGTCCAGCAGTCCCTGTTCGTCGACCGCCATTCGAAGGCGTCAGGGCTGACGCAGAGCACCACACTGGATGGGACGGCGCTCAAACGGTACACGGACACCCGACACTACGTGTCGGCTCTGGGAATCCTGCGCGAGGACGAGCCGGCCGATCCGTCGAAGCTCGCCGGTAATTTGGTCGTTGCCAACCTCGATGCGTACGAGCGCCTGCTGCATCAGAAAGGCTACCTCGACTATTCGGGCATCCTTAAAGAGGCAGTGGAAGAGCTACGCATGAACGCCGACCTGCGAGACCGGCTAGCGGCGCGGATCAAGCACGTCATCGTCGACGAGTATCAGGACGTGAACCCCGTCCAGGAGGCCGTGGTCGGGGAACTACACGGACTCGGTGCGGGCGTGTGCGTGGTCGGTGACGACGACCAGACTATCTACCAGTGGCGGGGCAGCGATGTCCGCAACATCCTGAACTTCGAGAGCCGATACCCGGAAGTGGTACAGGTTCGATTGGAGGAGAACTTCCGGTCGAGCGAGGGCATCGTAGCGGTCGCACGCGACTTTATCCGGCAGGTCGTGCGCAGACTACCCAAGGAGATGAAGGCGACACAGGCGCAGACCTTTGAGCCGGGCGACATCGTGGCGGTCGGATTCGACTCGCCCGAGGAAGAGGCAGGTTATATTGCCGAAACGTGCCGGTCGTTGCGCGGCGTGACAATCAGCGAGGACGGTGCCGAGCGGGGCATCTCGTGGTCGGACATGGCGGTGTTGCTACGATCCGTGCGGCGCGACGGGACCCCGGTCATGGCCGCCCTCGACGCGGCCGGCGTGCCCTACGTCATCACCGGCATGGACAACCTGTTCCAGAAGGCTGAGGCTGAGGCGGCTCGGCAACTCTTCTACTTCCTGGCTGACGAAGTGGACGAAGCGATGTTGCAAGCCACTTGGTTGGCGGCCAATCTCGGGGTCACAAATCAAGCACTGGACCGTGCGATCAATGCAGCGGACCGGGCACGTATCGACATGAAGAAGGCTGACGTTGGGCAGTTCAAGGTCTACAACCTGCAGCGGCAGTTCGCTGCCTTCCTCGAAAACACTGGCCTGCGCGAGGAGGCGGTGCCAGACGGGCGCGGCGAGGTGGTGTTCTACAACCTCGGGAAGTTCAGCCAAGCGATCTCAGACTTCGAGAGCATCCATTTCCACTCCAACCCGGTCGAGAAGTATAAGAGCTTCGCAGGTTTCCTTCGCCATCACGCCGAGCACGCCTATCCGGAGGGGTGGCAGGACAGCGCGTTTGTCAGCCCGAACGCAGTACGCATCATGACGGTACACCAGGCGAAGGGTCTTCAGTGGCCGGTCGTGTTCATCCCGCAGTTGGTAAAGAACCGGTTCCCGGCCAAGGGCGGGGGCGGGCGAACTGCGTGGCACCTATTGCCGGCGGACGCATTCGCCAATGCGATGCGTTACCGTGGCGGGCTGGAGGACGAACGGCGGCTCTTTTACGTGGCCGCCACGCGTGCGCAGAAGTTCCTGCACATGAGTTGGGCGCCGCACGGCGGCAACCGAACCGCGCAGGCACCATCGGATTTCTTCAATGAAGTACTGGCTTCGAAGTACGTGAAGCGGCGCAGGCAGGACTACGCTGATCGACAGCGGCTCGAGCCTACGCCGAGGTCCTCAGTTGCCAACGTCACGCTCTCGTTCTCGGACATGAAGTACTTCTTCGAATGCCCTTACCAGTTCAAGCTTCGGATTCTCTACGGATTCAACGCGCCGCTGCACGAAGCGCTGGGGTTCGGCAAGTCGTTGCACGATGCGCTGGCTGAGGTGCACAGCCGGGCACTGCGCGGCGAAAAGATCGACGCTAGTGAGGCGAAAGACCTGGTTGCCCGGCACCTGCGCACGCCGTACGCATATCCAGCGCTACGTGAAAAGCTAGAGCAGGCTGCAGAGCGGGCGATCGAGGGATACATCGAGAAGAATGCGGTCGACTTTAAGAACCTTGAGTTCTCCGAGAAGGCAATCGAGATTGCGCTGGGTGATGGCGTGTCCGTCGCCGGCCGAATCGACCTCGTGCGCCGGCTTGATACCGGTGAGGTGACGATTGTCGACCTGAAATCGAACGACCGCGCCCAGGCGGAAGCGGTGACAGAGACTCAGCTCCACATCTATGCATTGGGCTATCAGGAGCTCACCGGGCGGCGCGCAGACTATGTAGAAATCTACGAACTGGATGACCAGCGGCAGAAACGGCGTTCGGTCGACGATGACTTCATTGGTGATGTGAAGCGCGATGTCCGGGCGGCAGCTGCCGCACTACGGCAGAACCTGCTGCCGCCGAAGCCACACAATAAGACCTGCGGACAATGCGACTACTGCAACCTGTGCTCAGCCGCAATTGTGAACTGATGAGGAATGAGGATGAATCTTAAGCAGACGCTGCTGGCCTGCCTGGACAAGGAGCAACTTAAGGAACTGTGCTCGTTGCTTGAAATCGACGTTGACAGGCGATCGACGGAGGCGATGACCTTGGCGCTCGCGAGTTCCAAGCGGGCAAAGGTGGAACTGCTGATCGACAGGACAACCGTGCCCCAGCTTCGCGCAGCGCTCGAGATGATGGAGGAGGCAACTGGCGGTAGGCGGGATGAACTCATCAAGCGGTTGTACAGCGCGGGTGGGCGCGCCGGTGGAGCGGGAGGAGTTACCGAGCTTGTCGCGCAGGAGGGAAGTCTTCCAGACAACCTGGCGCGGCCATCCGTAGCCCGCGGCCGGGCAATCAGGACCGGCGAGGACACGGCACAGTACCGGCACGCCGACGTTGTCGTGCAGCGACCGGATGCGGGCGTCCAAGACCAGTTCCAGGAAAAGAGGCCGCCGAAGACTTACCGCTATGACAGTTCCCTCGACCCGGCCCTGTCATGGGATGAACAGCGTGAGCGGGATCTTGGAGAATGGTTGCTCGGGCTCGTCGTACGCGCGGCCAAGGAAGGCGAGCCGGCTGTGTTCGCTGAGCCGCAGGTGTGGAAGGGCGGTGGCGTGCGCGTTACGTCACTAGCCGACGCGGCGCAAATGTTGCAGCAGATCAGCAAGCCCTTCCTCGACTGGGCCGGCAAGGCCGAGCGGCACGAGATCCGGGTGCCGACGGCGCCGCTGTTCGTGCACGAGCGGCACTCGACCAAGGCGATCCTCGATGGGATCCGCCATCGCAAGGCGCGCGGGCAGACGCTGGACCTGTTCGGCGACGCCGGCATGGACATCCGCGAGAACTTGGAGGCCTACGAGCACAAGGGGCCGTGGCAGAACCGGATGATCCTGGGCGACTCGCTGGCGGTGATGAACTCGCTGCTGGAGTTCGAGGGCATGGCTGGCCAGGTGCAGATGATCTACATCGACCCGCCGTATGGGGTGAAGTTCGGCTCCAACTTCCAGCCCTTCGTGCGCAAGCGCGACGTCAAGCACGGCGGCGACGACGACATGACGCGCGAGCCGGAGATGGTGAAGGCGTATCGGGATACGTGGGAGCTGGGGCTTCACTCATACCTGTCCTACCTCCGCGATCGCGTCACGGTAGCCCGGGAACTGCTACATCCCTCTGGAAGCTTCTTTGTCCAGATCTCGGATGACCACGTCCACCAAGTTCGAATGGTGCTGGACGAAGTACTGGGTTCACAAAACTTCGTCTCACTGATCACTTTCCAGACGACCTCTGGATTCAAGACAACCACCCTCGCGACGCTCGGTGATCACCTGCTTTGGTATGCGCGCGACATTGAACGACTGAAGGTCCGCAAGCTTTTTCAGCCCCAACCTATTGTCCCTGGTGAGGGAAATGCCAAGTGGGTGCTATTGCCCGACGGAACATACAGGGGGGTAACCGCTGAGGAGCGGAGGGGCGAGTCACAGATACCCGAGGGCGCCCGGTTGTACTTGCCGGACAACCTGCAATCACAGGGCGCGGCGTCTGTTCCGCAGCCGTTCGATTTCGAGGGAAAGACCTACCTGCCTGGTCCGAACTCGCACTGGAAGGCCAACTGGCCCACAGGCATGCAGCGACTCGCGGATTCCGGGCGCATCCACGTTGCACAGGCGAGCATCCGGTACCGGAGGTTCGCCAACGACTTCGCCTTCCAGGAGCTGGGCAACATCTGGACGGATACGTTGACGGGCAACTTCACGGACGAAAAGCTGTATGTCGTGCAGACCAACGCCAAGGTTCTGGAGCGTTGCATGCTGCTTGCGACAGATCCCGGAGACTTGGTGCTTGACCCTACCTGCGGATCCGGCACCACCGCCTACGTCGCCGAGCAATGGGGCCGCCGCTGGATCACCATCGATACCTCGCGCGTGCCGCTAGCGCTCGCCCGCCAGCGCCTGCTGACCGCCACGTTCCCCTACTACGAACTGAAGTCCCCGCAGGCCGGGCCGGTGGGCGGCTTCGTCTACCAGCGCAAGCAGAACCGCAAAGGCGAGGAAATCGGCGGACTTGTGCCTCACATCACGCTGAAGTCGATTGCCAACGACGAGCCGCCGGCGATGGAGGTGCTGGTGGACCGGCCGGAAGAGGTGTCCGGCGTCACGCGCGTGGCGGGCCCCTTCGTTGTCGAGGCCACGATCGCCCCGGTACAGCCGCTCGAGACAGCTGGCGACGACGAACAGGCCGGGGGCGATGTCGCTACACATATCCAACGCATGACTGAGGTTCTGCGCCAGTCGAAGACGCTGCATCTGCCCGGTAACCGTGAGCTGACGCTGGCTGGCGCGCGACGCACGGTGGACACCGAGTACCTGCATGCCGAGGCCAAGGAAGGCGACCGACGAGTGGCGATCATCTTCGGCCCCGCCGACGGCGCGATCTCCTCGACGCTAGTGTTCGAGGCAGCGCGCGAGGGTTACTTCCTCAAGTACGACCGGCTCTACTTCTTCGGTTTCGCCATCGAGCCCGCCGCCCGGGCCATGATCGAGGACGAGAAGAAGCTTCGCATCCCGGCCGCCTACGTGGCCGTGACACCCGACGTGGCGATGTCAGACCTCCTAAAGACCACGCGCGCCTCAGAGATCTTCTCGGTCACCGGTCTACCCGATGTAACGGTGCGCCGGGCGAAGAAGAGGGGGCCGGAGGGCCAGCCGCTCTATGAGATGGAGCTCAAGGGCCTGGACCTGTTCGACCCAGAGTCCATGGATACCGAGTCAGTAGGCGGGGAGAACGTGCCCTGCTGGATGCTGGATTCAGACTACGATGGCATGAGCTTCTACGCGACGCAAGTGTTCTTCCCCAAGACCAGCGCATGGGACAACCTGCAGCGCTCCCTCAGGGCAACCTTCGACGATTCGGTCTGGTCGCACTTGGCGGGTACGTTGAGTGAGCCGTTCGCGCTCGGCGATCGACGACGCGTTGCGGTGAAGGTCATTGACGAGCGTGGCAACGAGCTGATGCGCGTGTGTGACGTGACGGAGTAAACGGCGTGGCACAGATCAACGCGGTTGAGAATCCGATCATCAATTCGCCCTACGAGGAGCCGAAGCAGCACTGGCACATCGAGGAGGGAAAATCTCCGGCGAAGCAGTCCGGCCGCCGACCGGCCAGCTACTTCTTGCGTGTGCCGGAACGGGCGGCGCGCGGCCGCCAACAGGCTGGGCAGACCGCGCTCTTCGAAGAGGACGTCAAGGGCTCCGAATACTTGCTCGACCTGGCGAACCTACTGCGCCAGCGCGTGCAGGAGTGGCGCGAGCGAAACTACCAGGGCGCGACGAAGGTGACGCATGAGCTGCTCGAGCTCTGGCGGTCACCTGATCGAGCGCAGCCGCTCTTCTACGCGCAACTCGAGGCGGCGGAGACGGTAATTTTCCTAATAGAGGGTCCTGCCGACCTCAAGCAGGGGGTCGAAGTCCACCTGGACGAGCCGGGCCCTGCGGCCAAGGAAGCGGGCTACCGGGCTTTTCAACGCTATGCGCTGAAAATGGCCACGGGGTCGGGCAAGACGACGGTGATGGGGATGCTGGCAGCCTGGTCGATCCTCAACAAGGTTGCCGATCCACAGGCGCCCGAGTATTCGGACACGGTACTGATCCTGTGTCCCAACATCACCATCCGGGACCGTCTGCAGGAGCTGAAGCCCGAGCTGGATGAGCTGTCACTTTATCGGACACGGGAACTGGTGCCGACACACCGGATGACTGACCTGAGGCGCGGCGAGGTGTTCGTCACCAACTGGCACAACCTCGAGCGGCGCGAGTTGGGCGATGTTAACGGGCAATCTGCACGCGTGGTCAAGCGCGGCACGCCCGTGGAGACCATCCGCACGATCAAGGTCTCTGCTACGCTCTCGGCGGACGAGATACAGCACCGGGCAACCGTGGGCGCATTTCAGATCCTCGGCGTCGAGAAGAAGCGTGATGGCAGCGCCAAGGTGTTCACGGTGAAGGAGACGCGATATTTCGAGAGTGATGCCGCGTTTCTAAAACGCATCCTCGGGGGGCGCAAGGGGCGCAGCTCGGCCATTCTGGTGATGAACGACGAAGCACATCACGCCTATCGCCGTGGCGTGATCGACGAGACAGACCAGTACGCGCTGGACGATGAGACTGCCGAGGCAAACGCCCGCGAGGCCACGATCTGGATCGAAGGGCTGGATCGCATCAACAAGGCGCTCGGTGGGCGGGGCAATGGCCTTCGTCTGTGCGTAGACCTGTCTGCAACGCCGTTCTACATCCAGGGCAGCGGCAACGAGGTAGGCAAGCCTTTCCCCTGGGTCGTGTCCGATTTCAGCCTGCTCGAGGCGATCGAGGCGGGCTTGGTAAAGGTGCCCCAATTGCCGACCGAGGACGGCTCCGGCGAGGAGGTCCCACGCTACTTTAACGTCTGGCGCTGGGTTCAGAAGCAGGCGCAGAACGATGGGCACATTGGACCTGTGACGGTGGCGGAGGTCATGCGTTACGCTACCGCTCCCATTGTCACCTTGTCTGCCAGCTGGCGGGCGACCCACGGCAAGTGGAAGGAGCACTTTGCGCACGGGAATCGCAAGCACGATGTGCCACCCGTGTTCATCATTGTTTGCCGGGACACGACGGTGGCGAAGGCCATGTATGCGTGGCTCGTGGAGGGCGATGCCCAGTATGGGGCGGGCGTGCCCGAGTTCCGCAACGAGCCGGGCCGGGAAATGACGATCCGCATCGACAGCAAGGTGGGGGAGGACATCGCTGCGGGAGGCAGCCAGGACGAAACACGCCGACTGCGATTTGTGCTTGAGACCATCGGCAAGACCACTTGGCCCGGCCGAAAAGTGCCCGAGGAGTACGCGGCACTGGTGGAGCGCAACAACCGAAAGGCGCTCGATGACGAGGAAAGTGGATCGGTCGTGCTGAACCCGGACGTGCCACCCGGCCGCGATGTGAGATGCATTATCTCAGTATCGATGCTGTCGGAAGGTTGGGATGCGACGACCGTGACCCATGTCGTCGGGTTGCGGCCGTTCGGTTCACAACTCCTGTGCGAACAGGTGGTCGGGCGCGCCTTGCGTCGGACGTCGTACGCGGTAGATCCCGAGACGGGGCTGTTTACCGAGGAGACGGCGCAGATCTTTGGTGTGCCTTTTGAATTGATCCCGTTCAAGGTTGAGGGGGGCAAGCCGCAACCACCGTCACCTCCGGCGAACCACGTGTACGCGGATTCGGAGCGTGCCGAGCACGAGATTGAATTTCCGGTGGTGGAGGGTTACCAGGACCCGGGCATTATCCAGGTGAAAGTGAACTGGGATCGGGTCGGCGAGTTGGTGCTTGATCCGGACGAAGTCCCGGACGATGTGTTACTGCGCGGACTTGCCGCGCAGGATGGGCGATTGATCGCATTTGGCCCAGGAGCCGCGGTACGGGTGAACCTGGAGGCCTGGCGGCAAGGGGTTCGTACGCAGCAAGTCGCGTTCGAGTTGGCCAAGGTTCTGACCCAAAAGTGGAAGTCAGACCGTGGGGAGTCTATCCCGGTGCACCGGTTGTTTCCGCAGATGCTTGAAGCTGCGAACCGGTTTATCGACGAACATGTCGCGCCACTAAAGACCAGGACCAAGCAGGACCTTGCGATAAACCCATACTTTGGGAAGGCGATTGCCATGCTGCTGAATGCGATGGAGGCAGTGGACGGCGGCGGCGCAAGCCAAGAAAAAGCAGTGCTGGCGCCGGGCGCGGCGGCGATCCGGTCAACGCGATTGGTGGATTTTCATACGGGTAAGGCGTTGCATGAGGTCCAGAAGTGCCATCTCAGCGCAGCCGTGTTCGACTCCGACTGGGAGAGGCAGGCGGCTGAATTGCTTGGGGCGCACCCGGCGGTGGAGGCCTGGGTCAAGAACGACCGATTGGGGCTTGTTATTCCTTACCGTGAAGGCGGGACTTCGCGGAAGTATCTGCCGGACTTCGTGATCAGACTGATCAGTGGGAACTATCTACTTACCGAGATCAAAGGCCAGATTGGCAACGCCCTGATCAAAAAAGCTGCCGCGGAACGATGGTGCCGGGCTGTCTCAAACGATGGGCGCTTTGGTACATGGACCTATAGCCTCTGTTTTGGGGCACAGGATCTCAAGGAGGTATTGGATTCGGTCACCGAGTAGGCGCTGGAAATGTCGGTTAATTTTCCGTAGCGTAGGGAGGTGGGACGGCGCCTCTCTAGCTGGTTGGGAGCGTAGCGAATTGACCGTATTGACACCCTCGTAGTTCGTATCTAGGATTCATCAACGCGCCGATTTGATCTGCTTGCGGGCGCAATATAAATGCAGCTAAATTCGGAGTCATCAACCCGTTCTTAGTGCGCAAGCCGGAACGGGTTTTTCTATTGGTGCTTCGGCATCCGTCGCGAGTTAACTTTGACAACTTGCAGGCGACGCAAAACAAGCTGCTAAAGCGTCGCCCCACGCCAACAGCCCCGGTGTGGTTCTGGCGATGACCGGAGCCTGGGGCCTTGGGAGTAGATGTATGGAATTGCGCTGTCGCGAGGGCGAGCTGGCCTTCATTATCAGGGAAGAGCCAGGTTGCGAATCCAACATCGGGCGGATCGTCACAGTATCCGGCCCCGTCATTAACTGTTACCCGTGCGGTCCGACCTGGCTAATCGGGCCTGTGAATCTCGAGCCCTGGTCTTTCTGTGAATATCGAGGCGGAAGTGTCTCGATCAAGCCGATCACGTTCGAAGACAGGATCGAGCACCCTGACGCTTGGCTGCAGCCCATACGATCCGAGGTCGAATCCGAACAACTGACACAGGAAATCGAGAATCAGCTGCTGGTCGGGGAGGGCGCATGAGCGACTTGGAATCGACAAGGGGCGCACATGAGCCAGGGCTTCCCCGTGAGCGGCTGAGCCAGCGGGTCGGAGCGCCGCCGATCTCGCCGGCACCTCGGTTGTGGCACCAGTTCTGTAACAGGACACTTCACATCACGGCCATACCGGACGTACCGACTTCGCTGCCCTCACGGTAGCCGATGACGATGCTCTTGATGGATTACCGGTTTTCTCGTGCCCGGAGTCGAGGTAGTCTCAGAAACGTTCGGTTAACGCAACGACAGACCGCCAAGGTGGCTTGCCGATACTTGTCGCGTTAACCGGCTTCTGCTTTCCCGCTGCAACTTTGAGCCCCCAATGAAAATAAAGAGTCCTCCCAAGGTGACACCCAATGAAGCAATGAACGCTGCCCTGGATGCTGCAGTGGAGGCATCCATTGCAGCCGCGACAAAGTGGGAGGGTGTTACGCGACCGGATCTTGATGCGGCGCTGGCTGCGGTGATGTACAGCCACGATCCGGTTGCGGCACGCAATCTGATCGAGTATTTCCATGATCAAGTGCTGGACCTGAGTGGACCAAATACGGATGTTTTGCTTGCCTACATCCGCCATGCTTTCGGCCGGATTGTGGACGATGGAAAGTCGGCGGATGTTGCGTTCGGTCTGACGCAGGCCCGTGGTGAATATGATCGCGAGTTCACGGCCGCACGCGACGTTACCGCAACGGCTTACATCATCTTGTTGATGCGCAACGGCTGGACCTGGTTGGATGCCAAGGGTGAAGCGGCCAACCTCCTGTTTCCTGACGGAAAGGGGGAGGGGGCGGTCGATGACGCTTACCGAGTCTACAAGGTGGCGTTGCAGGAAACGCCGGACCAACTACTGTTGGATATGCTGCCGGAGGGCACTGTGGTCATAAAGCGCAATATGAAGAATTAGCCGCTCGCGTTGGAGCAATCAGGATCTGTTTCATCGTAATTACATGAGAACAGATCAAGATGAACCAACTTCCCGAATCCGGTTTCCTGCGCTTGCCGCAGATCATTGGCAACCGCAGAGCTGTACCGCCTGTTCCGCCCATAATCCCGGTCTGCAAGTCCACTTGGTGGAATGGGGTGCAGAGCGGGCGCTTTCCGCAGCCCGTCAAGCTCGGTCCGCGCACCACCGCTTGGCGGGTTGAGGACATCCGCGCCTTGATCGAGCAGTTGAAGGGGGGTGTCTGATGATTGCCGCCAACCTGACCTTATTCAGTAAGTCCGATTCCGACGGGATCATGACCAAGGTCATCCAGGACGACGGCCGCGGCGGCATCGTCAAGGATGCAAGTCACTGCAAGATGGTGCGCGGCGGGATGACGGTCAACTCCCTATCGTTCGAGAGCCTGGCGCAGACCCTTCCCTCGTTGAAAGCAGGGACGGCCCTGGCTCTTTGCAACGTCGCGAGAGACGACGCCGCGGTGGTGGCACGCGGCATCGAGCAGGAGGGCGCCCTGCAGCGCACCTTGGAGAATTTCTCCTGGGGGGCTGGCCCTGCCTATCTGCTGCTGGATGTTGACCCGCAGATCGACATGCCGCCGGACGAACCCGAAACTTTGATCAAGTATCTGGACAAGGCGTGGCCGGGTATCTCGTCCGCCAAGCGCATCGAGTCGCCGGGGACCTCGGCCTGCATTCAGGACGAGCTGGGACAGGCGCGCACTGGGTTGGGCAGCTATCACATCTACATGGCGATCGAGGACATGGGGAGGGTCCTGGCCAGCCTGCCCGGCGAGCGCCCGTCCGAGCAATTGCGGGCACTGCGTGAGCGGATCCTGGTGCGCTGCTGGAATGCCGGACTCGGGTTCATCTTCATCGACAGTGCAGGACGAATGCACCCCAGAACCCTGATTGACTTGTCGGTTTTCTCGCCGGAGCGGTTGATCTTTGAAGCGGCCCCCATTTTGCCGGCTGGATGGAGTCAGGTGCGTCCATTACCGAAAGTGATCGATGGCGGATGGCTGCCGGTGGAGATCATGACCACCCCGCTCACGCCGCAGGAACGCCGCAGTTATCAATCTGCAGTATCGGAAACCAAGTCCCAACGAATCGACAAGGCAGAGGCTGTGGCAGCAAGCTACCGCAAAAGGGAAGTGAAGAAGCTGATCGGGGGTGGCATGTGTCACGATGAAGCGAAGCGACTGGTCCGGTCCAGGCGGGACGGCATCGTAGATGGCGAGGACTGGCTGCATTTCCAGGGGGATACCGAGCCCGTCAAGGCCCGGCAGGTGCTCCTGTCGCCATCGGACTACGAGGGCCGTTACCTGGCCGACCCGGTCGAGCCAGATTATGGCGGTGCACCTGGGGACATAGTCCGCAGCAAGGCCTGTCTGCAGGTGGACGAGCTCACGGGGGAAGTGAAGATTCACAGCTTCGCGCATGGAGGTATCAATTACCGGGTACAGCTCGATCGCAAGGCTTACCTCGCCCTGATTGAACAGCTTCACAAGGACGGGGGCGATGCGCTCGGCCATTGGAAGCGTCTGCTGGTCAGTCAAACGCAGAAGATGAGCGTCGACGAACTCAGTGCGGTGGTCAACCAGGTGTGCCACCGGCTCAAGATCGGCGTCAGGGACGCCAAGGCTGCGCTAGAAAAGGAGTTCGCCGAATTCGATCGTGCGAGAGCCGAGTGGCAGAGCCGGTTCCGCCCTGTCCTTGACGAGTTTCAGGTGCTGCCCGAGACCGAGGAGGAGATTGCGGAACGTCAGGCAAACGAGCTTGTAAGCCAGCAGCAGATGCTCTGGGAGCAGTGCAGTGATATCGCCTCGAGGCCCAATATCCTAGATTACCTGGTCGAGGTGCAGACGCAGCGCGGCGTGGTGGGCGAGGATGGAGTCTGCAAGGCGGTCTATCTGGCTGTGACCTCGCGCCTGCTGGATAAGCCGGTGAATGTATTGGTGAAGGGGGATTCTTCCGCGGGCAAGAGTTTCAATACCGAGGAGACCCTGAAGTTTTTCCCGGCTAGCGCGATCCTGAATGCCTCGGGTTTGTCGGAGAAGGCAATCTACTACCTGGGTAGCCTGAAACACCGGGTGCTATACCTAGCCGAGGCCACGCCACTGCAGAGTGACGAACATGGTCCGCTGGCTTATGCGGTGCGCACCCTTTTGTCGGAAGGGCGGCTCGCCTACTGGCGGGCGCCTTCATCGGACGATGACACTCTGGAAGCCATTTTGGTCGAGGTCGAGGGGCCGACGGGGTTCTTGTGCACGACGACTGCGGTGGCGTTGCATCCCGAAAACGAGACGCGAATGCTGTCGATTTCCGTCGACGATTCTGAGGCGCAGACCCGTCGTGTGCTGCAGGCCATCGCGGAACGGGAAGAGCGACCGGATTTTGATTTTGCGCCCTGGCACGCACTGCAGACCTGGCTGTCGCTAACCGATCTGCGGGTAGCGATCCCCTACAAGGACTGGCTTGCTCAGGAGACTTCGGCCGACAGGACACGGATGCGGCGCGATTTCATGTCGCTCCTGAACCTGATCAAGGCTTCGGCGATCCTCCACCAGGCGAGGAGGGAGCGGGACGAATCGGGGCGGATCGTGGCCAATGCCGACGATTACGCCAATGCGCTCGACGTGGTGATGCAGGGGCTACAACAGAGCCATGGCAGGGCGATCAGGCCGGGGATGCGGATGGTGGTCGAGTATGTACGCGATGAGGCCGAAAGGTTGTGCCGGGGAGCTGAAGCTCCCTTTCCGACAACGGTGGACGATACCCCCTCTGAGGCAGAGACACTCAGCCATACCCAACTCCAAGGGAAGGTGGTCGTTGTGACCACGGCCGCACTTGCAGCGCGATGGAACAAGTCCAAGTCGACTGTGAGCCGCTGGGTCAGGGAGGCGCTGGAAGCGGGTTATCTGGTGAACGAGCAGAAGTACCGCGGGGCCACCCACACGATGCAACTGCGGCTGGACGAACCTTTGAGTGTGGGCGGGGAGGCCGAACGCTCGTTCCCGTCGGCGGACAAACTTTGGTTCTGGCTCGTCCTTGGATATTGAGTGAGAGAAACCAGCATGCCACCGCAACCCGCTGCGTGGCGAAACATTGGAACGCTAGCCGGAAACCCACGCTGTTGCTGGAGTTCAGTGTTTTGCTATGTTGTGGAACGTTTCGGTAAACCAGGCTGGTAGAGCCTGGTTTCGATATTGTTTCATAGTGGTGCAGAACGCTGGAACCTAGTATTCGTGCGGCTTTCCGGCTCGTGTTGCATCGTCCCAGGCGTTAAGGGGGGGTACCTCCCGACTGTGCTCAGGTCAGGCCGAATGAGCGAGCGGAATTACGTCGGCCCCAGCTTTAAGCTTGCCCAGATAATCTGCCCAAGCCTGCAGCATCTCACGCCGTTGGTCCAGGTGAGCGGTGCGGTTGTAGGCACGTCCATTCGGGTCACGTACGGCATGTGCTAGTTGATGTTCGATCCAGTCAGGCCGAAACCCCAGAACTTCATCTAGGACCGTGCGTGCCATTGCCCGGAAGCCATGGCCAGTCATCACTTCCTTCGGGTATCCCATTCGCCGCAGGGCCATGTTGATGGTGTTTTCGCTCATTGGGTGGTCGTGGTCTCGCACCCCGGGAAAGAGAAAGCGACCTCGGCCAGTCAGGGGCTGAAGCTCACGCAGGACCGCTATAGCCTGGGCGGGAAGGGGCACCAGATGTGGCGTTCGCATCTTCATCTTTTCGGCAGGGATATTCCACGTCCCCGCATCTAGATCGAATTCCACCCATTCGGCCTGCCGCAGCTCGCCAGGTCGGACGAGCAGCATGGGTGCAAGGACGAGTGCACATTTAACAGGGAAGGTGCCCGTGAAGGCGTCAATGGCGCGCAACAGTGGGGCGATCTCCTTGGGCTCGGTGATGGCCGGATAGTGTTGGGGCTTCCAAGGTGTCAGAGCGCCGCGCAGGTCTTGCGAGGGATCGCGGTCGGCTCGACCGGTTGCTACTGCATAGCGGAATACTTGGCCGGCGTTCTGCTTCGCTCGGTGAGCGGTTTCTACTGCGCCGCGGCTTTCGATACGCCGAAGTACTGCTAGCAGATCGGGCGCGGTAATGTCGGCTACAGGTCGACCGCCGATCCAGGGAAAGACATCGTTTTCCAGTCTGCGGATGATCTTGTTGGCATGGTTCGGTGCCCAGGACTTTGAGTATTTAGTAAACCACTCGCGTGCAACGACCTCGAAGCTGTTGGCCGCACGTTCGGCCTTGGCTGATCTTTGCTGCTTACGGTTCTCGCTGGGGTCGATCTCGTTGGCTACTAGCTTTCGCGCATCATCACGACGCCCCCGGGCTTCCTTCAGGCTGACATCGGGGTACTTCCCCAGTGCCAATAGTTTCTCCTTGCCCTCGAACCGATATTTGAACCGCCACAGCTTTCCTCCACTGGGGCTGATCTCCAAGTACAGCCCCCCTTGATCATAAATTCGGACGGATTTATCAGCCGGCTTTGCATTGCGGACGGCTATGTCACTAAGCGCCATAGGGATTTCCTCCGTGTTTGGGGGTATGTGGACTCATGATCCTGGATCTACCCCGCGGTATACCCCGAAAAATGGGGGTATGTCGTTGGATTATTCTAGTCTTCGTTGGACGGGATGGCAAAGAAAAAGCCCGCATTTACGCGGGCTTACGGATGTTGCTGGATGTTGCTGGATCTGTGGGTGGTGGAGAGGAGGAGGATCGAACTCCCGACCTCCGCATTGCGAACGCGGCGCTCTCCCAGCTGAGCTACCCCCCCGACGTGACGGATTATAGCTTTAGCGATGCGGTGCGGGAAGTATTGCGCCGCGCGCGGCGAGGGAATCGGGGAGATTGGGAAGCAGGCGTGCGACGAGCCAGCCGAGCAGGACGCCGCCGCTGTTGGCCAGCGCATCGAACAGGTCGGGCTGGCGGTTGGGGGTGAGGCCTTGCAGCAGTTCGATGCTGATGCCGAACATCACCATCGCAACGGCGAGCCGCCAGCGCCGCTGAACGATGAGCTGAGCCCACCAGAACATCAGCACGGCATAGCCCGCAAGGTGGGCGATCTTGTCGCTGTGACCGCCGCTTTCGTCCAGCACGGGTGGCAGCAGCGACAGCAGCAGGGTGGCGACGACGCCGAGCCAGGCCCCCGTGCGCCACAGGCGCACCACGTTAATCTGCCGCCAGACCGATTCGATCATGTCCGGCCTGGCGGGGATTGACGTTGCGCCCAGCGCAGCATGATGACGCCCACGATCACCATTGGCAGCGACAGCCATTGCCCCATCGACAGGCCCAGTCCCAAGAGGCCGAGGAAGCTGTCGGGTTCGCGGGCGAATTCGGCGAGGAAGCGGAACGCCCCGTAACCGATCAGGAACACGCCGGAGACGGCGCCGACCGGGCGCGGCTTCTTCGCAAACCACCACAGGATGGCGAACAGCAGCAGGCCTTCGCCGGCAAACTGGTAGAGCTGCGATGGATGGCGCGCAATGCCGTCGGCGGCCTGCGGAAATACCATGCCCCAGGGCAGGTCGGTGGCGCGCCCCCACAGTTCGCCGTTGATGAAGTTGCCGAGCCGCCCGGCTGCAAGTCCCAGCGGCACCAGGGGCGCGATGAAATCGGTGACGGCCAGCCAGCGCAGCTTGTGGTGGCGGGCGAACAGCGCCATGGCGAGGATGACGCCGAGGAAACCGCCGTGAAAGCTCATGCCGCCTTCCCACACCTTGAGGATGTCGAACGGATGGGCCAGGTAGTCCATGGGCTTGTAGAACAGCACATAGCCCAGCCGGCCGCCGAGGATGGTGCCGAGCACGCCGTAGAACAGGGCGTCGTCGAGCATTTTCACGCTCCAGCCGGTCCAGGGGCGGTGGGCGATGCACCAGCGCCCGAGCAGGATGACCTGGGCAAACGCCAGCAGGTACATGAGGCCATACCAGTGGATGGCGACAGGCCCGAGTTGCAGGGCGACGGGATCGAATTGCGGATGAACGAGCATGAAGGAAGGGGGCCGGGAGACAGGAATCAGGATTCAGGCCGGCCAAAGGCCGGTTAAAATGTCTGGCTGATTATATAGACAGTCGGAAGACCACCATGCCTGATTACCGTTCCTGGACAACCACCCGTGGCCGCAACATGGCCGGTGCCCGTGCGCTGTGGCGCGCCACCGGCATGAAGGACGGCGACTTCAGCAAGCCCATCATCGCCATCGCCAACTCGTTCACCCAGTTCGTCCCGGGGCACGTGCACCTGAAGGACATGGGCCAGCTAATGGCGCGCGAGATCGAGGCGGCGGGCGGCGTGGCGAAGGAATTCAACACCATCGCGGTCGACGACGGCATCGCCATGGGTCACGGTGGCATGCTGTATTCGCTGCCTTCGCGCGACCTCATCGCCGACTCGGTCGAATACATGGTCAACGCCCACTGCGCCGATGCGCTGGTGTGCATTTCCAACTGCGACAAGATCACCCCGGGGATGCTGAACGCTGCGCTGCGCCTCAACATCCCGACGGTGTTTGTCTCGGGCGGGCCGATGGAAGCGGGGAAGGTGGTGTGGGAATCCAAAACCATCAAGCTCGACCTGGTCGACGCCATGGTGTCGGCGGCCGACGCGAAATTCTCCGATGAAAAGGTTGCGCAGCTGGAACGCTCGGCCTGCCCGACCTGCGGCTCGTGCTCCGGCATGTTCACTGCCAACTCGATGAACTGCCTGACCGAGGCGCTGGGACTTTCGCTGCCCGGCAACGGTTCGATGCTGGCGACGCATGCCGACCGCAGGAACCTGTTTCTTGCCGCCGGCCGCCTGATCGTCAGGAACGCTCGACGCTACTATGAAGAGAGTGATTTTTCCGTGCTGCCGCGCGCGATTGCCAGCTTCGACGCGTTCGAGAACGCCATCGCGCTCGACATCGCCATGGGCGGCTCGACCAATACCGTGCTGCATCTGCTGGCCGCCGCGCATGAGGCCGGCGTGGACTTCACCATGGCCGACATCGATCGCATGAGCCGCCGCGTGCCGCACCTGTCCAAGGTCGCGCCGTCGATCCAGACCTACCATATGGAAGACGTGCACCGTGCCGGCGGCGTGATGGCGATTCTCGGCGAACTCGAGCGCGGCGGCCTGATCCACCGCGACGTGCCGACCGTCTTGATGAAGACGCTGGGCGAGCAGATCGACGTCTACGACATCCGCCGCACCAAGGACAAGGACGTCAAGGACTACTTCCGCGCCGCGCCGGGTGGCGTGCCGACGCAGACCGCGTTCTCGCAGGACCGCCGCTTCGCCAGGCTGGACGATGACCGCGTGAACGGCTGCATCCACGACATCGAGCATGCCTACTCGAAGGACGGCGGCCTCGCCGTGCTCTACGGCAACCTCGCCGAGGACGGTTGCATCGTCAAGACGGCCGGTGTCGACGAGAGCATCTGGAAATTCTCCGGCCCGGCGCGCGTGTTCGAATCGCAGGATGCCGCGGTCGACGCGATCCTCGGTGACAGGATCGTCGCCGGCGATGTGGTGGTGATCCGCTACGAAGGTCCGCGTGGCGGTCCCGGCATGCAGGAAATGCTGTACCCGACCTCGTACCTGAAATCCAGGGGTCTGGGCAAGGTCTGCGCGCTGATCACCGACGGCCGCTTCTCCGGCGGCACGTCGGGTCTCTCCATCGGCCACGCCTCGCCGGAAGCGGCGGAAGGCGGCAGCATCGGACTGGTCGAGGAAGGTGACATGATCGACATCGACATTCCCCGGCGCAAGATCAACGTACGTCTCGACGACGCCGAACTCGCACGCCGCCGCGCCGCGATGGACGCGAAGGGCGCGCAGGCCTGGAAGCCGGTCAGCCGC
>JBGSTQ010000109.1:0-3042 GCA_041736375.1 Thiobacillaceae bacterium | reverse complement strand
GCCGTGGTTGGCGCCGGCGACGCGACCACGGTGCTCAAGGACGGCGAGGCGGTGACGGTTTCGTGCGCCGAGGGCGATACCGGCAACGTCTATGCCGGCCGGCTGGACTTCGAGGTGGAGACGCAGGCGAGCATAGCGCTGCCCGAGCTGCCGGTGAAGCTGATGATGAACGTCGGCAACCCAGAGCGCGCCTTCGAGTTCGCGCAGATTCCCAATCACGGCGTGGGTCTGGCCCGGCTGGAATTCATCATCGCGCGCATGATCGGCGTGCACCCGCTGGCCCTGCTCGACTATGCCGGGCAGCCGCCGGCGCTGCGCGACGAGATCGATCAGCGGACGGCAGGCTATGCCGATCCCGTTTCGTTCTACGTCGACAAGCTGGCCGAGGGCATCGCCACGCTGGCAGCCGCGTTCTGGCCACAGCCGGTGATCGTGCGGCTGTCGGATTTCAAGTCCAACGAGTACGCCAACCTGCTTGGCGGCGACCGTTACGAGCCGAAGGAAGAAAACCCGATGCTGGGATTGCGCGGCGCGGCGCGTTACGTGTCGACGCTGTTCCGCCCGGCGTTCGAACTGGAATGCCGGGCACTGAAAAAGGTGCGCGAGAAACTGGGCTTTGCCAACGTCGAGGTGATGATTCCCTTCGTGCGCACCGTGGAGGAATGCGCGGCGGTGGTCGATCTGCTGGCGGCCAGCGGCCTGAAGCGCGGCGATCATGGCATGCGCCTGATCATGATGTGCGAGATTCCATCGAACGTGCTGCTGGCCGACGAATTCCTGCGGCATGTGGACGGCTTCTCCATCGGCAGCAACGATCTCACCCAGCTGACCCTAGGTATCGACCGTGACTCCGGGCTGGTGGCCGAAGGCTTCGATGAACGCAATCCGGCGGTGAAAAAGCTGCTGGCCGAGGCCATCGCCGCCTGCAGGAGGCATGGCAAGTACATCGGCATCTGCGGCCAGGGCCCGAGCGACCATCCCGATCTGGCCGACTGGCTAGTGGCGCAGGGCATCGGCTCGATCTCGCTCAATCCGGATACCGTCGTGGCGACCTGGCGCCGCTTGGCTGGGACGTAGTTTTACAGACGCTGGGGAACACGATGCAGACAATCACGACACCTTCGCGCAGGAGCTGGCTCAAATGGCTGATCGGGGCGGCGGTGCTGGCGCTGCTGATGTTTGCCGGCTATCTGGCTTTCGTGCTGAACTGGTCATATTCCGACGGCGAGCGCGCCGGCTACCTGCAGAAATTCTCGCGCAAGGGCTGGGTCTGCAAGACTTACGAAGGCGAACTCGCGATGACGACCGTTCCCGGAGTGGCCCCGGTGCTGTGGAATTTCACCGTGCGCGATGAAGCGATCGCGGCCCGGCTCAACTCCCTACTCGGCAAGCGTGTTGTGCTGCATTATGAGGAGCATCGCGGCATTCCGACCACGTGCTACGGCGACACCAGCCATTTTGTCACCCGAGTGCAGGTGATCGAATAAGGATCTTCGTGCCGTCAGCCCTGGAAGGCCCTCAGGCGCCGGGCATCCTTGACGTGGATGGTGCGGCCGTACACCTCGATCAGGCCTGACTTGACCAGATGGCTGAGGGCGCGGGAAAAGGTTTCCGGTGCCAGGCTCAACTGTGAAGCCAGGGTCTGCTTGCTGGTGTCGAGTTTCACATCAAATTCCGGCATCCCCTCTTCCGGAATCTGGTGGGACAGGTAGCAGACGACGCGCTGCACGCTGCTCATCAGGGTGCAGGTTTCCATGTCCGACATCAGCTGGTGCAGCTTCATCGACAGGCTGGCCAGCATCTTGCGGGCAAACTGCGGATCGCGATCCAGCACTGAAAGCAACGCGTCCTTGCTGGCAATCAACAGCACGCCGTCCTGCGTTGCCTGCGCCGACACCGGCGCCGGGATGTCGAGAAAAACGACGGCCTCGGCAAACGAGGCCCCGGAATTCATCGTGCCGACCACTTTTTCCGATCCCTGCGGCGTGGGCAGAAACAGCTTGACCTGCCCCGTCACCACCACATAAATACCGTCCAGGCGGTCGCCCTTGTTGAACAGCATTTCATGGGGGCGAACCCGATATTCGCGTACCCCAGGTAACAGCCTGCCGACATCCTCCTCACCCAGTTCACAGAACAAGGGCAATCGGGCAAGAACTTCCCTCGTCGATTCCAGCGTATAAGGCGTCATAAGCGGCTTTTTCCTCAAACCTTTTTTTAATTCTAGAACAAGGATTTGATCAAATCTTGATTTGCGTCAAGGTTTGCCACCAGCAATCTGATCACAATCCATCATCCTACCGAATCGGGAGATTATCGGATGAATATATCTGGAATAGTGGTGACGGTTTTGCCCGAGCATGTGGCGGAAGTGGCACAGTCGCTATCCATCCTCCCGGGTCTGGAAGTCAGCCAGACCGATGCGGCGAGCGGCAAGCTGGTGGTGGTGCAGGAGGCTGCCAGCGTCGGTGAGGAGGTCGAGGGTTTCAAGCGCATCCGCTCCATACCCCACGTCATCGCTGCGGATCTGGTGCAGCACTATTTCGAAGAAGACAACGAATTGATCCACGCGATTCCGGACGGGCTGGACAGCCTGGAAGGCATTCGCGTGCCCGCCGAATTACAAGACTGAAGGAGACCATCATGCATCTATCCCGTCGCGAATTCATCAAGACCGGCATCGCCGCCAGCACCGCCGCTACGGTGGGGCTGCCGATCACAAAAATGGCCGAGGCTGCCGCCGCGGAAGTGGAGAAGGACTGGCAGTGGGACAAGTCGGTGTGCCGCTTCTGCGGTACCGGCTGCGGCATCATGGTCGCCACCAAGGACGGCCGCATCGTCGCTACCAAGGGTGACCCCAAGGCGCCGGTCAACAAGGGACTCAACTGCATCAAGGGCTACTTCAACGGCAAGATCCAGTATGGCAAGGACCGCCTGACCCAGCCCCTGTTGCGCATGAAGGACGGCAAGTTCGACAAGAAGGGCCAGTTCGTGCCGGTGACCTGGGAGCAGGCCTTCGACGAGATGGAGCGCCAGTTCCGC
>JBGSTQ010000070.1:0-4183 GCA_041736375.1 Thiobacillaceae bacterium | reverse complement strand
CCTCCCGGCGCTGCCCGCCTGGTGCCACGCATCCTCTACCGCGACGAGGCCCTGATTGCGCTGAACAAGCCGCCGGGCATGGCGGTTCACGGCGGCAGCGGAATCTCGCGCGGGGTGATCGAGCAGTTGCGCCTGGAACTGCCGGAATGCCGCATGCTGGAACTGGTGCACCGGCTCGACCGCGAAACCTCGGGGGTGCTGCTGATCGCGCTGAAACGCCGCGCCCTTACCGGCATGCATGCCGCGATGCGTGATGGCAAGGTGGAGAAGCGCTACCTGACCCTGGTGTCGGGGCGCTGGCCGAATCCGCTGCAGCACGTCAAGCTGCCGCTGCACAAGCGTGTCACTGAGGAGGGCGAAAAGCGCGTGACGGTGCGCGACGAAGGCCAGACCGCGCACACGATATTTCGCCGCCTGCAGACCTGGCCCGGCTTCACCCTGCTGGAAGCGGAACTGAAGACCGGGCGCACCCATCAGATACGCGTGCATACCTCGCACCTCGGGTTTCCCATCGCCGGGGACGACAAATATGGCGATTTCGCGCTGAACAAGGCACTGGCCTCGCAGGGGCTGAAGCGCATGTTTCTGCACGCCGCCTCGCTCTCCTTCGATCACCCGATCAGCGGCGAGCGCCTGCAGATCGAGGCACCGCTGCCGGCCGACCTGCAGAGCTTCCTCGATCACCTGAACTCCGCATCATGAACGCACCGCGACGCTACGAACTGCTGATATTCGACTGGGACGGCACCCTGATGGATTCCGCCGGGGTGATCGTCGATTCCATCCAGCGTGCCTGCGAGGATCTCGGGCTGGAGGTGCCGAGCGACCGCGCTTCGCGGCAGATCATCGGCCTCGGCCTGGCGCAGGCCCTGCAGACCCTGCTGCCGGAACTGCCGGCTGACCATTATTCGCAACTGGTCGAACGCTATCGCCACCATTATCTTGGCCGCGACCAGGACATCCCGCTGTTCGAGGGGGTCGAGTCCGGTATACGCGACCTGCATGGGCGGGGGTTCCAGCTAGCGGTGGCGACAGGGAAAAGTCAGTTGGGACTCAGCCGAGCGCTGGAGTCGAGCGGCCTCGGACCGTGGTTTTCCGCCACCCGCACGGCCGACCAGACCCATTCCAAGCCGCATCCGGCGATGGTGCTGGAACTGGTCGAGGAACTGGGTGCAGATGCGCAGCGCACCCTGGTGATCGGCGACACCAGCCACGACCTGCAGATGGCGGCCAGCGCCAACGTCGCCAGCCTGGGGGTAACCTACGGGGCGCACGAGGCCGGCGATCTGCTGCCGCATTCGCCGCTGGCGCTGATGGACAGCTTCAAAGAGGTGCACGCATGGCTGAAGGCGAACGCCTGATCTGTGCCGCCGAAGCGGTCGAGGAGCAGGGCAGGGGGGTGCGCTTCGAACTGCAGCGGGCTGGCGTGACGCGGCCGGCCTTCGTCATCCGCTTCGCAGGGGCGCCGCGCGCCTTCGTGAACCAGTGCGGACACGTGCCGGTGGAACTCGACTGGCAGGAGGGAGAATTCTTCGACGACTCCCGGCTATACTTGATCTGCTCCACCCACGGTGCGCTCTACGATCCGGCATCCGGGTGCTGCGTCGGCGGTCGATGCGCCGGCCGCGGTCTGACGCCCCTGACGGTGGTTGAACGTGAAGGTCATATTTATCTAATGGAAGAAAAATGAGCGAACCGGAAAAATCCAACCCGGCCAACTGGGAACGCCAGGTGCTGGAAAAACTCGCCCTGTCGGCCTTGCAGGAGCAGCGCCGCACGCGTCACTGGGGCATCTTCTTCAAGTCGCTGGGGTTCCTCTACCTGTTCGTCGTGCTGTTTCTCGCCGCCGGCTGGTTCAGGTCGGGCGATGTCTCGCTGCCCAAGGCGCACACGGCGCTGATCGACCTGCAGGGCGTGATCGCCGCCGATGAGACCAGTGCCGATTCGGTGATCAGCAGCCTGCAGGACGCCTTCGACGACAACAAGACCAAGGGCGTGATCCTGCGCATCAACAGCCCCGGCGGCAGCCCGGTTCAGGCCGGGCAGATCTACGATGAGATCAAGCGGCTGCGTGCCAAGCATCCGGGCATCCCGCTGCATGCGGTGGTCGACGATATCTGCGCCTCGGGCGGCTATTACGTCGCCGCCGCGGCCGACAACATCTATGTCGACAAGGCCAGCATCGTTGGTTCGATCGGCGTGCTGATGGACGGCTTCGGCTTCACCAAGACCATGGAAAAACTCGGTGTCGAGCGGCGTCTGCTGACCGCCGGCGAAAACAAGGGCTTCCTCGATCCGTTCTCGCCGGTCGACGAAGCGCAGCAGCAATTCGCCAGGAAGATGCTCGAGGAAATCCACGGCCAGTTCATCGGCGTGGTCAAGGCCGGGCGTGGCAAGCGCCTGAAGGAGACGCCGGATATGTTCAGCGGACTGGTGTGGAGCGGCGAGGCCAGCATCGGCCTGGGCTTGGCCGACGGACTGGGCAGCGTCGAATCGGTGGCGCGCGACGTGATCAAGGCGGAGGAAGTCGTCGATTTCACCTACCGTCCGGGCCTGGCGGAACGCCTGGCGGGCCGACTCGGCACGGCGATGGCGCAAGCCTGGTCGCCGTTCGAGCGGGCGGGCGTCAACCTGCGTTGAGCGACATTCCCTATCAGCCGATTCCGTGCAGCCAGCACGAGCAGCTTGAGTTTGCGGCGCTGCGCCGCATCCCGCTGCGGCTGACCTACGACACCGACAGCGGAGCGGAAACCAGGCTGGTTCGCGTGCTCGACGTCTTCACCCGCGATGGCGCCGAGTGGTTGCGGTTCAGCGATGCAACGGGCGCGGAGGCGGTGATTCGTCTCGACCGCATCGTCAGGTTTCAGGAACGCCCGCTGTAGAGCAGAAATACCGTCGGCAGTTTCGGTGCGTCCCAGCCGCGAACCCGCCATTGTCTGATGCTGGTGGTAAACAACTCGGCCGCCGGCCCCATCAGACCCGCCGCGATGCACAGCAGTGTGGTGTCGCCACAGGAATCCAGCAGGGCCTGAAACATCGCACCATTGCGGTAGGGGGTTTCGATGAACAGCTCGGTTTCGTCCTGATTTCTCGAGCGGGACTCGAGTTGTTTCAGCGCGGTCGCGCGCTCCTGGGCATGGACCGGCAAGTAGCCGTGAAAGGCGAAACGCTGGCCGTTGAGCCCGGATCCCATCAGGGCCAGCAGCAGGGCAGAGGGTCCGACCAGGGGAATAACGGGGATGGCATGGCGATGCGCCAGCCGGACCAGCGCCGCCCCCGGATCGGCGACTCCGGGACAGCCGGCCTCGGACATCAGGCCGACGTCCTCGCCGGCCAGCAGCGGGGCGAGCAGTTCATGCAGTTCTTCCGCCCGGGTATGCTCGGACAGGGTCAGCATGCGGATGCTCTGCATCGGCCGCGGATGGCCAAGCTGTTTCAGCACGGCGCGCGCCGTCTTGGCGTTCTCCACCACGAAGGTATCGAGACCGTGCATCACTGCCAGCGTGCCTGCGGGCAGGGCAAGCTCGGGCGGGGTCTCGGCGATCGGCGTGGGAATCAGGTAGAGGCTGGCCACGTCAGCGGGTCGACGCCTTCCTTGCCGAGCATCTCGGTCAGCGCCATCAGCGGCAGACCGATCAGGGCGGTGGGATCCGGACTGTCCATGCGCGTCATCAGGGCGATGCCGAGCGATTCGCTCTTGGCCGATCCGGCGCAGTCGTAGGGCTGCTCCTTGCGCAGGTAGGCGGTGATCTGGGCGTCGCTGAGCGTGCGGATGTGCACCACGGTCGGCACGTCGCGCGTCTGCGTGTGGCCGGTGCGGCTGTTCAGCAGGGTCAGCGCGGTGTGGAAGACCATGGCGCGGCCCTGCATCTTCTTCAGCTGGGCGAAGGCCTTGTCGAAATCCCCGGGTTTGCCGAGCTGTTCGCTGTCCAGCATCAGCACCTGATCCGAACCGATGATGAGCGCGTCGGGATAGCGGGTTGCCGCGGCCTGCGCCTTCAGCACCGACAGCCGCAGCGCGGTGGCCGAGGGCGTCTCGCGGGGCAGCGGGGTTTCGTCAACATTGGGTGCAAGCGTCTCGAACGGGATATGCAGGCGCGACAGCAGCTCGCGCCGGTAGCGCGAGGTGGAAGCAAGCACCAGGGATGTCATTCGGGCTGGATCTCGACCAGCGCCATGTCGG
>JBGSTQ010000067.1:0-7623 GCA_041736375.1 Thiobacillaceae bacterium | reverse complement strand
CACCGCGACCGCAATCGGCTTGCCTCCGGCCGCGATCAGCGCCAGCAGGCGCTCGATGCCCATGGCGAAACCGGCAGCGGGTACGGGCTTGCCGCCGAGTTGCTCGACCAGGCCGTCATAGCGCCCGCCGGCACAAACCGTTCCCTGCGCGCCGAGTTGGTCGGTCACCCACTCGAACACGGTGCGATTGTAATAGTCCAGCCCGCGCACCAGACGCGGATTGATCTCGAAGTCGATGCCGCTGTCACGGAGCATGGCCTGCAGCGACTCGAAGTGCGCAATTGCCGGCTCCTCGAGTTCGTCCATCAGTTTCGGTGCCGCTTCGATCAGTTCCTGCATCGTCGGGTTCTTGCTGTCGAGAATGCGCAGCGGATTGCTGTGGAGGCGCCGCTTCGCGTCTTCGTCGAGCGCGTCCCCATGCGCCTCGAAATGGGCAATCAGTCTGGCGCGGTGGCGATGCCGCGACTCGACATCGCCGAGCGTGTTGAGCTGCAGGGTCGGCGCGATTCCGAGCGTGCGCCACAGGTCGGCACACATGATGATCAGCTCGGCGTCGACGTCGGGCCCGGCAAAGCCCAGCGCCTCGACACCGACCTGATGAAACTGCCGGTAGCGGCCTTTCTGCGGGCGCTCGTGGCGGAACATCGGCCCGGTGTACCACAAGCGCTTGCCGCCGTCGTACAGCAGGTTGTGCTGGATCACCGAGCGCACGCTCGCTGCCGTGCCCTCCGGGCGCAGCGCCAGGGACTCGCCATTGAGCTCGTCGACGAAGGTGTACATCTCCTTTTCGACGATGTCGGTGACTTCGCCGATGGCGCGCTTGAACAGCCCGGTGTGCTCGAGTATCGGGGTACGGATCTCGCGGTAGCCGTAGCGCCGCAGCCAGTCGCGCACGATCGCCTCGAAGCCCTGCCAGGTGTCGGCCGTGTCGGGCAGACAGTCGTTCATGCCGCGCACGGATTGAATGTTGTTGCTCATAGTTGAAAGTCTTTTTTATCCGCGAAGGACACGAAGTAACACCAAGTAAAAATCAGGAAAGAGAGGGTTGCATTTTCTCCGCTTTTCTTCGCGTCCTTCGCGGACAGGGTGTTAATTTTGTCCGTACCGTCGCTGCACGTAGTCCTCGACGATCGCCTGGAAGTCCGCGGCGATGCGGTCGCCCTTGAGCGTCACGGTTTTTTCGCCGTCGACGTAGACCGGCGCGACCGGCACTTCTCCGGTTCCGGGCAGCGAGATGCCGATGTTGGCGTGCTTGGATTCGCCGGGCCCGTTGACCACGCAGCCCATCACCGCCACCTGCATCGATTCGACGCCCGGATACTGGCTGCGCCAGAGCGGCATCTGGGTGCGCAGATAGGATTCGATGTCCTGCGCCAGTTCCTGAAATACGGTCGAGGTGGTGCGGCCGCAGCCGGGGCAGGCGGTGACCTGCGGCGTAAAGGCGCGCAGGCCGAGCGCCTGCAGGATTTCCTGGCCGACGCGTACCTCCTGGGTACGCTCGCCACCGGGTTCGGGGGTGAGCGAAATGCGGATGGTATCGCCGATGCCCTCCTGCAGCAGCACCGCCAGCGCGGCGGTCGAGGCGACGATGCCCTTGCTGCCCATGCCGGCCTCGGTCAGCCCCAGATGCAACGGGTAATCACACTGCGCGGCGAGGTCACGGTAGACCGCAATGAGGTCCTGCACCCGGCTCATCTTGCACGACAGAATGATCCTGTCGCCGCCGAGGCCCAGTTCCTCGGCCTTCTTCGCCGACTCGAGGGCAGACGCGACCATGGCGCGGCGCATCACGACTTCGGCGTCCTCCGGCTCGGGCAGACGCGCATTGTCATCCATCATGCGCACCGCCAGCGCCTGATCAAGGCTGCCCCAGTTGACGCCGATGCGCACCGGTTTGTCATAACGGCAGGCGATCTCGATGAGGGTGGCGAACTGCTCGTCGCGCTTGTTGCCGCGCCCGATGTTGCCCGGGTTGATCCTGAGCTTGGCCAGCGCCTGCGCGCATTCCGGCACCTGGGTCAGCAGCTTGTGGCCGTTGAAATGGAAGTCGCCGATCAGCGGCACGCGACAGCCGAGCACATCGAGGCGCTCGCGAATACGCGGCACTGCAGCAGCCGCTTCTAGGGTATTGACGGTGAGACGCACCAGTTCAGAACCGGCATCACTCAGCGCCTGCACCTGGCGCACCGTGGCTGCAATGTCGACGGTGTCGGTATTGGTCATCGACTGCACCACGACGGGTGCATCGCTGCCGACCAGAACATGACCGACCCGAACCTGGCGGGTCGTGCGGCGGGTGATGGGTGACTGCATTATTCTTCCAGACTGAAACGGGCGACCGTGACTTCGATATAGGGATTGAGGTCGATCGGACGGCCATTGTAGGTCATGTGTACCAGCGCGGCGTTGCCGACGACCAGATCAAAAGGCGGCCGACCCGTGACTTCAACCTGACTGCCGGGGGTATTGAGCTGGCGGTGCACCATCCGTCCGCTGCCATCCTTGATCTCGACCCAGGATTCTCCGCCGAAGTCAAAGCGCAAAACACCTGACTGCGGCTCCGGGTCGTGGATCGTCGGCGCGGCGGGCGTCGCCTGAACCGCTGCCGCGGTCGCTTGCTGCACGGCCGCGGGTGCAGGCCTTGCAACCGCGGCCGGGACCGGGGCCGTGACCGAAGCAGAAACTGCGGGGACCGCCTCCTTCGCCGCAGGTTGCAGTTGAAGCGTCTGGGCTTCATCCACATCGCTGTTGAGCCACAGATACAGGCCAAGCGGCGCCGCCACGGCCAGCACCAGGAACAACAGGATCAGGATCAGCCACGGCGAACTCAGCCAGGATCGCGCGGGCAGAGACGGGGCCTGCACGATCACCTTGGGCTCGGCGGTATCGCCGCCCATGCGGCCCAGCAGCGTGTCGTGCGGCAGCTTGAGCAATCTGGCGTAGTTGCGGACAAAGCCGCGGGCAAACACCGGTTGCCCCAGGCTGTCGAATTCGTCGGCTTCCATCGCCTCGATCTGGCGCTGCATCAGGCGCAGCCGGGTCGCCACGTCCTCGACGCTCAGTCCCTGGGCCTCGCGCGCGGCGCGCAGTGCCTGTCCGATCGAGCTGGCGCCTTCGCTCATTCGTACTGTCCTGCCAGCAACTGACGCGCCTCTTTCGAATCAGGAAAGCGCTTGCGCAGCTGCAGTCCATACGCCGCTTCCTGCTGACGATCGCCGAGCCGGCGCTCGAGCCGTACGCCGAGCCACAGGCTTTCCGCGGTGGGTTGCGACAGCTCGGCATGGCGGGCCAGACTGCGCTGCGCCTCGACCAGCCTGCCCTGGCGGAACTGCAGTCCGGCCAGTTTCAGAATCGTGTCAGCGCTGTTGGGCTGAAGCTTCAATGCCTTGTTCAGACTGGCCTCGGCCAGGGCAAGGTCGCCCTTGCGTTCGGCACACATCCCGGCATTGGTCATGGCGCGCTCGGGCGTCACATAAAGCGGATTGCGCAAAGCCGCCTCGAACTCGGCGAGGCCCGCGTCGTATTGCCCGCGGGCGCAGAGGAACAATCCGTAGTTGTTGTGCGCGATCGAATCGGTGCGGTCCAGCTCGATCGCGCGGCGGAAGTTCTCATCCGCCAGCCTGTCCTCGCCGAGTTCCATGTAGACCAGACCATAAACGTTGTACGCAGGGCCATAGCGGCTGTCCGCCGTGATCGCCTTGCGCAGCTCGTCCAGGGCAATCTTGTACTGGCCGCGCTCCTGATACGCAGCCGCGAGAACGGTGAAGGCGCGCGCACGTTGCTGCGATTCCGTATCCGGTCCCTGTTTGCTGACATTGCTTTCGCCGCCGGAGCCTGCCGTCCCGGCGCAACCCGCCAGCAGTCCGCAGACTGCCAGAACCAGCACATTCAAACCTTTCACGCCGCCTCCCTGTTGAGTCGTTTCATTACCCGCCCGCTCCGGTCCGCCACCTTGCCTGCCAGCTGGCCGCAGGCGGCGTCGATATCATCTCCGCGCGTCTTGCGCGTGGTGACCACCAACCCGGCATCCTGCAGGATCTGGCGAAACACGCGCATCGACTCGGCACGCGGCTTTTCGTAGCCGGAATCAGGGAAGGGATTGAACGGGATGAGGTTGAACTTGCACGGCACCTCGCGCACCAGTTCGACCAGCTGGCGCGCATGTTCGGGGGCATCGTTCACTCCGGCCAGCATCACGTATTCGAAAGTGATGAAATCGCGCGGTGCGTGCACCAGATAGCGCCGGCAGCCAGCCATCAATTCGCGCAAGGGATACTTCTTGTTGATCGGAACGATCTGATCGCGCAGTGCATCGTTGGGCGCATGAAGGCTCACCGCCAGCGCCACCGGACAACGCTCGGCCAGGCGATCCATCGCCGGCACCAGACCCGAGGTCGACACCGTCACCCGTCGCCGCGACAAGCCGTAGGCGTGGTCGTCGAGCATGATGCCGAGCGCGGTCACCACGTTCTCGAAGTTGGCCAGCGGCTCGCCCATGCCCATCATCACCACGTTGGAGACAGGACGGTCGGAGATTTCGCCGCTGCTGCGGTTGACCTTGCCGCGCAGGCCGTGGTGTGCCACCCACAACTGGCCGATGATCTCGGCCACCGTGAGGTTGCGGTTGAAGCCCTGGCGTCCGGTCGAGCAGAAGGTGCATTCCAGCGCGCAGCCGACCTGCGACGACACGCACAGGGTGCCGCGGTCGTCTTCCGGGATGAACACGGTTTCGATGCCGTTACCGACACCGACATCGAACAGCCACTTGCGGGTGCCGTCGTCCGACTCGTGCTCGTACTTCACCGCCGGCGCCGCCACCACCGCGTGCTGCTGCAATTTCTCGCGCAGGCTTTTGGCGATGTCGGTCATCTGCCCGAAATCCGCCGCGCCGGCCTGGTGAATCCAGTGAAAAACCTGGCGGGCGCGAAACGGCTTTTCGCCGAGTTCGCCGAACCAGGCGGTCAATCCATCGAGGTCGTAGTCGAGCAGATTCTGCGGCATTACTGCGCGGTCAGCGGCCCGCGTAGACTTCGCAGCCCGGGAAGAAATAGGCCATCTCAATCGCCGCGGTTTCAGGCGCGTCGGAGCCGTGGACGGCATTGGCATCGATGCTCTGGGCGAAGTCGGCGCGGATGGTGCCGGGTTCGGCCTTCTTCGGGTCGGTCGCGCCCATCAGCGCGCGGTTCTTGGCGATGGCGTCCTCGCCTTCCAGTACCTGCAGCACCACCGGTCCGGAAATCATGAACTCGACCAGATCCTTGAAGAAGGGACGGTCCTTGTGCACGGCGTAGAAGCCCTCGGCTTCCTGACGGGACAGGTGCTTCATCTTCGAGGCCACCACCTTGAGGCCATTGCTTTCGAAACGGCTGATGATCTTGCCGATCACGTTCTTGGCCACGGCATCGGGTTTGATTATGGAAAAAGTGCGCTGAACAGCCATGCTTATGCTCCAAACGGGTAGAAAAAATCAACAAAAAACCATGAAAATCAGCCCGATAGGATAGCACGACCGGCCCGGCCTGTCGCCCCCGGCGACTCACCTTTTACCCGGGTCAGTCGCTGCGCGCACGCAGGACCAGCGTATCGCCGCGCTGGGTGAATTCCAGATGCCTGAGAACGTTCATCCCCATCAGGATCTGGTCGTCGGCCATGCCCGGGTTGAGGCTGGCCGCCAGCCCGCGCAGGCTGAACGGACCGAACGCCAGTTCGTCCAGCCGGGTGGCGCGCGTCGTCACCACGCCGTTGGCGGTGACGGCCTGCTGGCGCGCTCCCGGCTCGAGGCCGAGTCTCGGTGCCAGATGCATGGGTATCGAAACGAAGGTCGCCCCGGTATCGAGCAGAAAGGTCACCGGCCGGCTGTTGATCGTTCCGGGAAAAACGTAGTGGCCGTTGCGGCTGCGTTTCAGCACCAGTTCGTCGCCGGGGGCGACCTGGAGCTGGCGATTGGGGTGGTTGCGCTGGTCGAGGCTGTTGTCGAAATACAGGGTCAGCACGCCCAGCAGCGCCAGGCTTGCCAACAGCGCCATGCCGCGCCCCGTCCGGCGATGCGGGTTGGGGGTCGCCCCAGGTCCGGAGGGAGGGTTCTGCTGTTTCACGCGCGGCGGTTTGCACACTCAAGGGGCTGACACTTTAACCCTGCCGGCCAGCGAACGCATCGTACAGGCGTCGTGCCAAAGGCGAAAAAACACTGCCGGTCAGCCCCTCGACATTTTAGTTGTGCACGATGAAGCGGTCAGTCCAGGATGTTCGCGTCGATCCGGCGTCGGTGATGCCCGGCGATCGGCTTGCGGTCGGTGCCCACACCCCAAGTCGCACGACGCAAATTGCTATTTGTTTCCCGAACGCGGCATGAGCGCCAGCGCCATCTGCAGCACCTTGGCCGCTTCGCCCTGCTCGGGCGAATTCCACATGCCATCGGTGAAGATGGCGATGCGCTTCATCTACCGTGCGAGATCGGTCGCGTCACCCGGTCATGCAGCGCGCTTCAATGACGCCGCGGCTGGCAAAAATGGCAGTGCGGCGCGTCGCCGAACAGTTCGCGCAGGTAGCGGGTTTCCACATGGACCAGGCGCTCATGATCGCCTGCCTCGAGATAGAGGTCGGGCTGCGCCATCAGGGCGTCGTCCCACACCATTTCCACTCCCCAGGCGTTGGGCAGCCCGGGAATCACCCCGGGCTCGCAGTCGGCAAACAGTTTGCTGACGCTGGACTCGTCGGCCAGGCTGAACTCCACGCCGTGATCCAGTCCCAGCTTGCCCAGATGGACTTCCTGGTCGGCCGGGATCATCGCCACCATCTGGCATCCCACGCCGTCCAGCAGCACGCCCTTGGCCACGCTGCCAGCCGCCAACCCCGCCGCACGCGCGGTTTGCGCGCTGGTCTGGGTGTGGGGATGCGCCACGATGTCGAAGGGAATCATGTGGCTGTCGAGGTAACGCTCGATTCGGTGCAACGGATTCATGATCGACTCCTTGCGAAATGGAATGAACGGCTCTCAATATAGTCCACGGCTGACCAAATCCCAGAGGCAGGACGACGCGTTGCTACAATCGGTCTGCCTCGCTGCATGAACCTCCCGGAATGACTGCGTGAAACCTGCCCAAGCCCCGTTCTTCACCCTCATCGCACTCATCGGCGGGCTGGCGATCTTCAGTTCCACCCTGTCGAAAACCCCGGTGCTCCCCCTGTTCGCCCAGTCGCTCGGTGCCAGCCCGACGGAGATCGGCTGGATCGTCATCGCCTCGACGATTCCGGGCATCCTTGCGAGCTTTCCGGCCGGTGCGCTGGCCGACCATCTGGGAACGCGCCGCGTGCTGCTCGCCGCGCTGGTCGTGTTCGCCAGCGCGCCGTTCCTCTACCTGCTGGTCGAGAACGCCTGGCAACTGATGGCGGTACGCTTCTATCACGGCTTCGCCACCGCCATTTTCGGCACGGTGGCGAGCGCCGCGATTGCCGAGCGCTACACCACCGACCGTGCAGCGCGGCTGTCCACCTATTCCTCGGCCACCATCGTCGGCCGCTCGCTGGCGCCGTTTCTCGGCGGTTTCCTGATTTCGCTGGCGAGTTACGATGCGGTGTATGTCGCCTGCGCCATCAGCGGGGTGCTGGCGCTCGGCGCCGGCC
>JBGSTQ010000059.1:0-18841 GCA_041736375.1 Thiobacillaceae bacterium | reverse complement strand
CGGCGGCTCGCTCCAGCGCGGCGTCGATGATCACGCCCTGTTGTGCGAGCCCCTCGCCGAGGCGGGTCACCTCCGCGCGGTCGACGACGGTTCGCCACTTGCCGTTGACGTCATGCTCGCCGATGTGGAACTTGATGGAATTGGTGCCGGCATCGATCACCGCATAGCGAACCGGCTCATCATCGATCAGGGCCGCCAAGCCGCGCGGATAGCTGGTGTTGGTGTAGCCGCCGAGGCCGAGTTCACGCACCGCCCGCACCACTCCGGCCGCATCCTCCGACTCGACCGCAAGGGTACGGGTGGGCTTGCCGTTCGCCACCACCTCGGAGAGTTCGGCCATGCAGCCACCGACCGTGTAGCGCGTGCGCCGCTTGTGCACCTTCACCGCGCGGATTGCCCCGCCCGGCGCTGCAAACTGCCCGATGAACTCGTCGAGTGTGTAGCTCGCGCGGACTGACGTCGGGATCGGCAGCCGGAGCGCCTCCAGCACTTTCACCGCATCGGCTGCCGGAAGCGGAAAGCCGGCCTTCATGACTGGCGTCCACTGCTCGAGGCCATCGGCGTTGACCTCCCGAAGGACCTTGATGTCCATCAGCGCATCGCGGACTTTCACGTTTTCACCGGCGCCGGAAAGCAGGTAAATCTCGTCGCTTTCCTGTACCCCACCCGGCGTGAACTGCGCCAGCCGCGCCTCGGCATCGCCGAAGCGCTGTCCAAAAGAACGCCATTCCCAACGTGGTTTGATTTCAGTCACGATTATCCTTTTTTTAAATATAGCATTCGATTTTTGCTTCATCGCGCCCCGGAACTACACGCCGGGCCGGTTCTTCAGCAACGCTCCCGGCGGCATCATCGTGAATGGCAGCACGTTCCCGGTCTGCACATCGCTATTCGCTGCCGCTCGGGCGATGGTCAGGCAACGGCCCGCGATTCCAGGGCCAGCGCCCGCTGACCTCGAGTTCAAGCGTAAAGCTGAGGACAGTCCGGATCGCCACGATCACCGCGAGCACTGCCAGGTTCTTCAGCGTGGGCTCGATTGCCACCGTGCCGATGATGTCTGCAATCACCAGAAGCTCGAGCCCGAGCAGAATCGCCCGTCCCAGATCGGCGCGCAAGGCATGGTAGGCAACCTGAAAAGTCATCTTGTCCAGCATGCGTTTGGTGAAGACACCAGCTGCCAGCAGCGCACCAAACAACAGAACAGCGACACCGGCAAACTCGATGAAGCGAGCTGATGAAGAAATGAGGTATTCGTAATCCAGGGTCATCGTTTCCCAATCTCATGGCCTGCGGTCTTCCCAGTCCACCCACTCCACCGGGTGGGACGCGAGATAGTTGCTGACCGCGGCCCCCACGGTCGGAAAGAAGGTCTCCTCGCCCAGCCGGGCAAACAGCCCGAATCGCTTCAGCTTGTCCTTGACCGGATCCTTCATCTCGGCAAAGCACAGTTCGATCCCGGCAGCGTGCAGGGATTCGTCCAGCTCGGCCAGCATGTCGGCGGAGGTGATGTCGACGCTGGTGACCGGCTCCGCCGCAACGACCAGCCAGCGCACCGGTGTTGGTGAATCCGCCACTGCGTCCAGAATGCGGTCACGGAACAGTTCGGCGTTGGCAAAGAACAGGGGAGCATCCCAGCGAAACAGGACGAGGCCGGGGACGAGGCGCGCGTCGGGATAGCGCTTGATGTCGTGGTAGCCCTTGACGCCCTCGGCGCGTCCCAGAACCGCGGAGTAGGGGCGCCAGGCATCCCACAGGAATTCGATGACGGCAATCAGGATCGCCAGGCCGATGCCCGGAATCGCGCCCAGCACCGCCACGCCGACGGTACAGGCGATCGAGAGCCAGAACTCCCAGCGCTGGATGCGATAGATACGCCCGAGGTCGGCGAACTCGAAAAGCCCGATGGCCGATGCGATCACGACCGCAGCCAGCGCGCTGGTGGGCAGGTTCTGCAGCAGGTCCGGCGCCACCACCAGCAGGAGGGCAACCGCAAGCGCACCGACGACTCCGGTCAGCTGGGTTCTGGAACCCGCGGCTTCGGCTACCGGGGTGCGCGACGAACTGCTGCTGATCGGAAAGCCCTGAAAAAATCCAGCGGCGAGGTTGGCCGCGCCCAGGCCCACCATTTCCTGGTTGGGGTCGACATAGGTACGGGTCCGCGCCGAATAGACGCGCGAGAGCACGCTGGTGTCGGCAAAGGAAACGAGCGCGACGGCGAGCCCGCCGGTCAGGACAGGGACGATATCAGCGGTGGTGATCCACGGGATGGCGAACGCAGGCAGGCCCTGGGGGAGGGCGCCGAGCACCGACACGTTGGCGTTCGCTGCAAGGTCCAGAGTGCCAACGACAAGCGTCGCTCCGATTACCGCAAGCAGGATGCTCGGAATGCGCCTGTTGCCCTTGAGGAGCATGATTACCGCCAGGGTGCCCGCGCCGACCGTGAACGCGGTCCAGTTGGCCCTTCCATCCAGCACCGAGGTGGCGATGGCCCATAAATCCTTCACCGGCCCTACGCCGTCGATCGAGAACCCGAAAAGTTTGGGCAGCTGACTGATCAGGACCGTCAGCGCGATGCCATTCATGTAGCCATAGCGGATCGGCTTGGACAGGAGTTCGGTGATGAACCCCAGTCGTGCCACGCCGGCCAGGATGCATACCGTTCCCGATACGACCGCCATCATGCCGGCCAGGGCGATCGCGCGCATCGGGTCGCCGCCGGACAGCGGCAGGACGACGGCGAGGATCACGGCGGCCAGGGAAGAGTCGGGACCCAGCACCAGGATGCGGCTGGGGCCGAACAGCGCATACGCCAGCAGCGGGATGATCGTCGCATACAGGCCATAGATGCCCGGTACCCCAGATGCCACCGCGTAGGCGATGCCGACCGGAACCAGCATCGTCGTCAGCACCAGTCCGGCGACGATGTCGTGACGCAGCCAGGCTAATTCGTAGCTGCGCAGGGTCTGCAGCCCCGGCATCCAGCGCATCCATCCGGATTGATCGGAGGATTTCTGCGGGCGCGCGATACGGCCTGGTTCCGGTGGGGGCGAGGAGGGGGACGTGTCGCTCATGGGTTCAGGACCGATCGTGAGACATTGATTAACGCTAACACAGCGTTAGTGATCCGCAAGATGCAATCGGCAGATGTGGACGGCCGGATCGTCCGGGTCGGGCGCGATGCTGAAGCCGAGGCGGGCGGCGAGCCTCAGCATCGGCTTGTTCTTCGCCAGCACAAAGCCCTCCATTTCATGCAGCCCGCGCCGTTTCGCCGCAGCGATGAGCGCCGTCATGAGCGCGCTCCCAAGGCCCAGACCGCCATACTCGCCGACGACGGTGGTGGCGAACTCGCAGTTTGTCGGGTTGTTTCCGATCAGGAACGTGGCGCTGCCGACGACATCGGTCTCGCCAACTGTCGCCACGATCCCCAGTCCGTTCTCGGGCAAGGAGGCAAGTGACTTGCGCAGTCGCTCGACATTGGGCTCGCCGACGACGCGCATGAAGCGCATGTAGCGGGCATCCGGACCCAGTTGGTCGAACGCCTTGAGGAGGGCGCCCTCGTCGGATGTGCGCATGGCGCGGATGTGGACGATGCGCCCGTCGCGCAGGCTGAAGTCGAAATCGGCAAAAGCGGAATCCATGGTTCGCAACCCTCGCGTGATTCAGAAAAGCAGGCGATGAACCGCCGGTGCACTTGGCATGCTGCCGGTCTTGCCCCGAAAACAAGCTTCCATCACGACATGCAGGGGATGATCAGGCATGCCCGGAGCAAGCGCTGTAGGACCAAAGTCTAATTGTTCGCGGCGGGTTTCGGCGTAGCTTAAGCTCGTTTCCTGGCTCACTCCGATTGCCACTTGGGGCAACATCGGCGGCCATGGTCAAGGAGAGACGGCATGCAGGAAGGAATCATCGGTAAGCGCGATTGGCGCAAGAGTTTCGCCGCGGACATCCTCCCCGGCCTGACGACCTCCGCGGTCGTCGTGCCGAAGGCGCTCGCTTACGCGACCATCGCTCAGTTGCCGGTACAGGCAGGCCTTTTCGCTGCGCTGGTGCCGATGGCCGTATACGCGGTCCTGGGCAGTTCGCGCCTGCTCTCCGTGAGTACCACCACGCCGATCGCGATACTCTGTGCGACGGCGATCGGCGAAGCGCTGCGCGACAACCCTGGTCTCGACCCGCTCACCGCCGCCGCGACCTTGTCCGTGCTGGTCGGGCTGATGCTCATCGCCGCGCGCGTCCTGCGCATGGGCTTCCTGGCCAATTTCATCTCGGAGCCGGTGCTGACCGGCTTCAAGGCCGGGGTGGGCTTCGTCATCGTCGTCGACCAAGTGCCCAAGCTCCTCGGCATCCACATCCACAAGGAGGGCTTCTTCCGCGATGTGGTTTCGATCTTCGCGCACGCGCCGGAACTCTCGTGGAACACCCTTGCCGTCGCCCTGGGGACGCTTGCTGTCATCGTCTTCGCCAAGCGCTTCATGCCCAAGTCGCCGGCGCCGCTGCTCGCCGTGGCCGTGGGTATCGCCGCCTCGGCCGTCGTCGGGCTGGAAGCGGCTGGCGTTAGCGTGGTGGGTTCGATCCAGGGCGGCTTTCCGATGCCCCAGTTGCCGCAGCCCTCCCTGTTCGAGGCAATGTGGCCGGCGGCTGCCGGCATTGCGCTGATCTCCTTCACCGAGTCGATCGCGGCGGCGCGCGCTTTCGAGCGGCCTAGCGATCCGCCTATCAATGCGAACCGCGAACTCTTTGCCCTCGGTGCGGCGAATGCCGCAGGTGCCTTCATCGGTTCGATGCCCGCCGGCGGCGGCACCTCGCAGACCGCGGTGGCCCTCAACGCCGGCGCGCAAACCCAGGCGGCCTCGCTGGTGGTTGCCGCGGTGGCGTTCGCCACACTGCTGTTCCTCGCGCCGGTGCTGGCGCTGATGCCGCACGCCACGCTTGCGGCAGTGGTCATCGCCTACTCGATCGGCCTGATAAGCATGAAGGAGATATCGGCCATTCGCCGTGTGCGCACCATGGAGTTCCGCTGGGCCCTGGTCGCCTGCCTCGGGGTGATGATGCTGGGTACGCTCAAGGGCATCCTGGTCGCCATCGTGCTTTCGCTGCTGGGACTGATGTACCTCGCCTACGATCCGCGGGTCCACGAGATTCGCCGCAAGCCGGGCACGAATCTGTTCCGCCCGCGCTCGCCGGAACATCCGGAGGACGAGGAGATTTCCGGCCTGCTTATCGCACGTCCCGAGGACCGCCTGTACTTTGGCAATGCCGCGAATGTCAGTGGAAAATTGCAGGCCCTGGCCAAGGCCACCAATCCGAAGGTGGTCCTGCTCGACTGTTCCGCGATTCCGGGCTTCGAATACACCGCGCTCAAGATGCTGGTCGAGGGAGAAGAGAGACAGCGCGCACAGGGCAGGGAGCTTTGGCTTGCCGCGCTCAACCCCGAGGCTCTGGAACTCGTGCGGCGCACGCCGCTGGCAGAACGGCTGGGACGCGAGCGGATGTTCTTCACCGTCGAGCAGGCGGTTGCCGCATTCGAGGCGCGGCAATCTGCAGGGAGCCAGGGAAACTTGATGAATGCGTGACAAGCCACACATCGAGGAAGCGTTTCTCGAGCTTCCGCTCGATCCTTGCGCCGGGGGTCGGAAGTCCCTTGTGGTTGGTTTAGGGTTGCTCACTTGCCTCGGCGTCCCGTCCGTGTCCAGGAGAATGGGTCGACGTGGCAGAATGTGATGCCATGAAAATCAGCAAAGTACTGCTGGCGATGTTTGTCCTCGCACTTGGGGGGGGCGTCGCGCATGCCCAGGAAATCGAGCCAAGGGCTTACTCGAATGCGCCTGTCGGGGTCAATTTCCTGGTCGCGGGCTACGCCTACTCGGAAGGCGGCCTGTCGGTCGATCCGTCGGTGCCGTTGACGGATGCGAAGCTTCGGCTTCACTCCACGGTGTTCGCCTACGTCCGGACCCTCGACCTGTGGGGCCGATCCGGGAAGTTTGATGTGGTGGTGCCTTTTTCCTGGCTCTCCGGAGACGCGGAATACGCTGGGCAGCCGGTGGAGCGAGAAGTATCCGGATTCAATTCTCCCCGTCTGCGGCTTTCCATGAACTTCATTGGGGCCCCTGCGCTCTCGATGAAGGAGTTTGCCGACTACCATCAGGATCTCATCGTCGGGGCAAGCCTGCAGGTCGGCTTGCCCATCGGACAATACGATTCCGACAGGGTGGTCAACCTCAGCAGCAATCGCTGGTTCGTCAAACCCGAACTCGGCGTCTCCAAGGCCTGGGGTCCGTGGACCCTGGAACTCTCGACCGCGGCGACGATCTTTGGCGACAACGATAATTTCTACGGCGGACAGCTGCGCGAGCAGGATCCGATTTATTCGCTGCAGGGGCATCTCATCTACGGCTTTCGCTCCGGAATCTGGGCCGCACTGACCGGCACCTATTTCACTGGCGGGCGCACCACCGTCGATGGCGTGGAGAGCGACGATCTGCAAAAATCCTCGCGCGTGGGGGCGACCCTCGCCTTTCCGGTGGACCGTCACCACTCGATCAAGCTCTATGCCACCACCGGCCTTTCAATCCGCACCGGAACGGACTTCGACGCCATCGGCGCCGCCTGGCAATACCGCTGGGGTGGAGGGCTGTAGAGGGATGGCTTGCTCGGCTTACCTGCCATCGGCCCTGCGCGGGGCAAAGCAACCAGAGTTGTGTGGTGCGCACCCGGGCGGTATCGAACGAAAGGCTCACCGGAGCATGCGTTTGCGTGTGAAGCCGTATCTTTAAGCTTGGAGTCCTACTGAATGCGTAGCGAGAACAACATCGAAAAGGACGCCCGCGAGCCCTTGCTCAACCCGGTGGATCGGGTGTCGGAGCTGATCTTCGGCCTGTTCATGGCGCTCACCTTCGTCGGTGTCGTGTCAATGGCCACGGCAGAGCGCGAGGAAATCCGCACCATGCTGATCGCCGCGCTCGGATGCAACCTGGCCTGGGGGATCGTCGACGCGGTCATGTACCTGGTGCGCACCGTCACCGAGCGTGGGCGCTCCCTGACCCTGGTGCGCTCGGTGCGGGCCGCCCGCGATGCGGAGGCCGGGCGCAAGCTCATCGAGGATTCGCTCTCGCCGACCGTGGCGAAGCTGGTCTCGGCGGTGGAGATCGAGGCGATCCGCGGACGTGTCGTCGCGCTGGCTGCGGTGCCGGAGAGGCCAAGGCTGCGTTGGGATGACCTGCTCGCGGCACTGGGGATATTCCTGATTGTGGTCGCCTCGACTTTCCCTGTGGCGCTGCCTTTCGTCTTTTTCGAGGATGCCGGTGCCGCGCTGTTCGTGTCCCGCGCCATCGCCCTGGGGATGCTGTTCCTGAGCGGGCTCGCCCTCGGTCGCTATGCCGGTTACGGCAGTTGGAAAACGGGTTTCATGATGGTCGGCCTGGGAACGGTGGTGGTGATCGTCGTCATCGCACTCGGCGGATGAGCGCCGCCCGCATCATCGTCGCCGCGTGTGCGGCCTGGGCCGTTGCGAGCGCCTGGGGCGGCGAGCCGGAGCAAGCCGCGCAGCCGGAGTGGGAATTTGCGCTGACGGCTTACCCCACCGTGGTGCGGGACACCGACGACAGCTACACATCGGCGATCGCCGCTGCGGATCGCGGACCGCTGCATCTGGAGGCACGCTATAGCTACGAAGCGCTTCATGCGCGCTCGGCCTTCGTCGGCTGGACATTCTCCGGCGGCGAGGCGCTGACATGGGAGATCACACCCCTGCTCGGGGGCGTCTGGGGGCCGTTCGAGGCATTCGTGCCCGGTGTGGAACTCAGCCTCGCGTACGGGCGATTCGATTTCTATCTGGAAGGCGAGTACGTCGATGATGGGGACGAGCGCTACACGTATGCCTGGACCGAACTGGGGTTTGCGGCGCGGGACTGGCTGCGCATTGGTCTCGCAGCCCAGCGTACGCGGATTTATGGCGAGGATCGAGACATCCAGCGCGGGCCGTTCGCCCAGGTGAGCTGGGACCGCTTCACCCTCGGCGGCTTCTGGTTCAATCCCGGCGCGGACGACCAGATCTTTGTCGGCTCGATCGGTGTGGCGTTCTAGAAGTCCCTGCACCGATCGGCCCGACTCTTGCCGCGCTACCTTGGCACACTTTGCACCCTGGATGGTCGATGGAACCGAACAAGACCCTGACCCACGATAGCCTGAAAACACCCCGTGCCGCCGCGGTCGCGGGCATCGTGTTTTCGGTGTTGTTCATTATCAGTCTGGTGCTGATCCGGGTTTCCGTGCCTGCCGACCCGCAGGATACAGGCGCCTGGCTGGCCCGCGACTTGAAGACGGTCGCGTTCGCCATTTACCTGTTCCCGTTTACAGGCATCGCCTTCCTCTGGTTCATCGGAGTGCTTCGCGATCGTATGGGAAAGCAGGAGGACCGCTTCTTTGCCACGGTTTTCATGGGCAGCGGTCTGCTGTTTCTCGCCATGCTGTTCGTCGCCGGGGCGATCGCGGCGGGCATCATCATGGGATTCCACACCATGCCGGACAAGCTGGTTGAATCCGGTGTCTATGCATTTGCTCGCGCGGCTGTCTACCAGATCATCAATGTCTACGCGGTAAAAATGGCGGCCGTGTTCATGATTTCCACCTCGATGGTTGCAATCCGCATCCACATATTTCCGCGCTGGATGGCCTGGCTCGGCTTTGCACTGGCGCTGCTGCTGCTATTGAGCACCGGTTACATTTTCTTCTGGGCCCCGCTGGTCTTCCCGCTCTGGGTGCTGCTGGTCAGCGTGAGCATTCTGCTGTCGAACCTGAAATCCGTCCCGGCTTCGGGGGACTGACGGATCGACGCCTATCCGGATTCTCGATCAGGGTATTCTGCGCGTTCGATCTGGCCAGGGTGTCCGTCCCCACTCAACAAATGGCCATTGATATGTTTCAAGGTGACGAATCCGCGAAAGCTTTTCTTTGATTACCAGGTGACACCATGTCAATTCATCCACTAGCCGGCAAACCCGCCCCCCAGAACCTTCTCGCCGATATCGGCGCGCTGCGTGACAGCTACTTCACGCGCAAGCCCGACGTCACGGACAAGACCCAAGGAGTGAGCTTTGGCACCAGTGGCCACCGCGGCTCGTCGCTGCGCGGCACCTTCAACGAAGCACATGTCCTGGCAATCTCCCAGGCGATCTGCGAGTACCGCAGCAGCCGCGGCATCAGCGGTCCGCTCTTCCTCGGCAAGGACACGCATGCGCTGTCCGGCCCGGCCTTCGTCTCGGCCATCGAGGTGCTGGCCGCCAACGGTGTCGAGGTCATGGTCGACCAGAACGACGGCTACACGCCCACGCCGGCGATCTCGCATGCCATCCTCACCTACAACCTTGGGCGGACCACGGGCCTGGCCGATGGCATCGTCATCACGCCCTCGCACAACCCGCCGGAGGACGGCGGCTTCAAGTACAACCCGCCGCACGGCGGGCCGGCGGATACCGACATCACGCGCTGGGTTGAAGACCGGGCGAACCAGCTTCTGGCTGACGATCTCAAGGCCGTGAAGCGTATCGCTTTTGAAGCGGCGCGCAGGGACGCGCATGCGTATGACTATGTTGGAACCTACGTAGACGACCTCGCCTCGGTGATCGACATGGACGCGATCCGCGGCACCCGGCTCAGGATCGGCGTCGATCCGCTGGGCGGCGCAGGCGTGGCCTACTGGCGTCCGATCGTCGAACGCTACGGGATAGAAATCGAAGTCGTGAACACCACGGTCGACCCGGCCTTCGGCTTCATGAGCCTGGACTGGGACGGCAAGATCCGCATGGACTGTTCGTCGCCCTACGCCATGGCCAAGCTGATCGCGCTCAAGGACCGCTTCGACATCGCCTTCGGCAACGATACCGATCACGACCGCCACGGCATCGTCACCCGCGCCGGGCTGATGAATCCCAACCATTTCCTGGCGGCCTCCATCCATTACCTGTTCACCCACCGCCCGGACTGGCGTGCGGATGCCGCCATCGGCAAGACCGTGGTGAGCAGCAGCATGATCGACCGCGTGGCCGCCAAAATCGGCCGCACCCTGGTGGAAGTGCCGGTGGGGTTCAAGTGGTTCGTCGACGGCCTCCACGACGGCTCGCTGGGCTTTGGTGGCGAGGAGAGCGCCGGCGCCTCGTTCCTGCGGCGCGACGGCACGGTGTGGACTACCGACAAGGACGGCATCATCATGGACCTGCTGGCGGTGGAAATGATGGCGAAAGCCGGACGCGATCCTGCCGAGTATTACGGCGAACTGACACGCGAGCTCGGCGCACCGGTGTATGCGCGCATCGATGCGCCCGCGACGGCGGCCCAGAAAGCCGCTTTATCAAAGCTCTCGCCGCAGAACGTCGACGCAACCGAACTGGCCGGAGACCCGATCCTGTCCATGCTCACCCACGCACCCGGCAACGGCGCGGCCATCGGCGGCCTCAAGGTGGTCACCGAACAGGGCTGGTTCGCAGCGCGCCCGTCGGGCACCGAAGAGGTTTACAAGCTGTATGCCGAAAGCTTTCGCGGCAGCGAGCATCTGGCACGCATCCAGTCCGAAGCGCAGGCAATACTGTCCAGGGCCTTCGCGGGTGCCAAGGCGTGATTGGAGCAGGATTCGCGCACGGTCTTGCACGTCGACAGCGATACTCGGCTACCTGCGTGCGACGGCGAGAATGAGTGGGGTTAACGGCGGACTGTTGGGCATCGGTCGCCAAGCCAAGCCGATGGTCGTCCTCATACGCACTGCAAGCGCCCATCCCGGAGCGATGGAGGACGCTACTTATTTATGGCGCAACTATGGTGGGACCAAGGTCTAATTGTTCGCAACCTGGATCGGCGTAAGGTACATAGCCGAATGATCGCGCGCCATGATTCATGGCATGCGGCGATGATTAGGAAGGTTCCCCATGCTGACTGACTGGATACCCCTGCTGCGCGATTTGCGCCACTACCGTAAGGAGTGGCTGTCGCGCGATGCGATTGCTGGGCTCTCGGTCGCCGCGGTGCAGGTGCCCACGGCGATCGCCTATGCGACGCTGGCCGGCTTCCCCCCCGAGGTCGGCCTGTATGCCAGCATGCTGCCGGTGCTGGTCTACGCACTGTTCGGCTCGTCGCGGCAGCTTGTGATCGGGCCGGATGCCGCCACCTGCGCCATGATCGCAGCACTGTTGCTGCCGATGGCGAATGGCGACCTGGTCTATTACCTCCAATTGTCTGCCGCCCTGGCGATCACCGCGGGAGGGATCATGGTCATCGGCGGCTTCACGGGCATGGGCTTTATCGTCAACTTCTTCGCCCGCCCCATCCTCATCGGCTTCCTCAGCGGCATCGCGCTCAGCATCATGGCGGGCCAGCTCGGCAAGCTGTTCGGCATTGCGATGGTGAACAGGGACTTCGGCCCGTCGCTGATCGAACTGGTGCACCGCTTTGGCGAGATTCATCTCCTCAGCCTGGCGGTGGGCGTGGCGACGCTGGCGCTCCTGATCATGCTGAGGCGGGCTGCACCGCGGGCGCCGGCTGCATTGATCGTCCTGCTGGTCGCCGGGGTGGCGGTGTTCCTTCTCGGGCTGGATCAGCATCAGGTCAAGCTGGTCGGCGAAGTGCCCTCTGGGCTGCCGGGCTTTGCCGTTCCCGGCCTGGGCTACGAGGGCATTCAGGGCATCTTCATGAATGCGGTAGGCCTGGTGGTCGTCACCTTCACCAGCGGCATGCTGACGGCGCGCAGCTTTGCGACGCGCAATGGGTATGCCATCGATGCCGATCAGGAAATGCGCGCGATCGGCTTCGCCAATATTTCCTCAGGGTTGTTCGGTGGTTTTGCGGTCACCGGTGCGGATTCGCGCACGGCAGTCAACGATGCCAGTGGCGGCAAAACGCAACTGGTGTCCGTGATCGCCGCCCTGACCACCGCGGTCGTCGCACTGTTCCTGGCCGTGCCGCTCGGGCATCTGCCCCTCGCCGCCCTGGCGGCGGTATTGATCTTCTCCGCCTGGGGACTCCTGGACATCGGCGGCATGCGCCATTTGCGCACGATCGATCGCACGGAATTCTGGCTGTCGGTGGTGACCCTCGTGGGTGTGCTGGCCATCGGCGTGCTCCCGGGCGTGGTGCTCGCCATCTCGCTGGCGCTGTTGAATGTGCTGGTCAGGATCTATCGCCCGGGGGAGACGCTGATGGGGGCCGTGCCGGGTGTGGAAGGCTACAACGACCTCAATCTGGCGGAAGGCTCGCGACCCGTTCCCGGGGTGATCATCTATCGTTTCGATGGGCCGCTGCTGTTCTTCAATGCCGACTACTTCAAGGCGCGGGTGCTCTCCCTGGTCGACGAAGCCACACCCCGTCCGCGCTGGTTCGTGCTCAATGCCGAGGCCATCAGCCAGCTCGATACGACGGGCACGCAGGCCTTCGATGACTTGATCGGGGAACTCAAGGCACGCGGGGTGCAACTCGTCGTTGCACGGCCGAAGCTCTACATGCGCAAATACGGGCAGTCGATGGGCATCGGTGAGAAGATCGGCCGCGAGAATATTTTCTTCACTGTGGGGGCTGCGGTCGAGTCTGTCCTGAATCGCGACGGTCATTCCACCGCTGCAGGGCCGGATCACTAATTCCGGGGGGCCGATTGACCCTTGGGCTTGCCCAAGAAAACGGGACTTGGTCGGACCTGGTCACAATGCTCGTGACCCTGGCGACTGCAGCAACCGATGTCGCGTTGGGGGCTCCGCTCTTGCAGGCTACTGAGCTGACGGGGCCTGCTTGCTATTCAGGTCGGTGGCGAGCTTCAGCATCAGTCTTTCCTCGAAACTGCCGCCGAGGGCGAGGTGCAGATTCACGCGCTGCGCCAGTTGTTCGCTCTGCACGCGCAGCAGTGCCAGCTGCGCCACATAGATGTTGAGTCGTTGCTGCTGGACAGCGCGCAGGTCGGATCTGCCAACGCGGTAACTCGTTTGCGTCAGTTCGAGGGCACGCTGATTGTCAGTCACGGTGCGTTGCAGGAGCTGTTCGCGTTCGGCCAGGTTTTTCCCGGCTGCGAGGGCTTCCTCCACGTCGCCGAGGGCACGCAGGGCCATGCGGGCGTAGTCGGCGACGGCTTCCTTCTGTTCAAGCGTCTTTATTTCCACTTGCGTCCGGAGTCCGCCGCCCTGATAGATAGGCGCCAGCAGCTTCGCGCCAAGCCCCGCGCTGGGATTCGAGTAGTCTGGCGCCAGTTCCACAATGCTGCTCCGGAAGCTCCTCAGGCTGGCATTGAGACTCAGGCGCGGCAGTTGCGCCGCTTTCGCCTCGCCCACGCGGTTGAAAGCCGCGGCCACGCGCCGCTCCGCAGCGATCAGGTCGGGTCGGCGTTCCAGCGTTTCCAGCGGCATGCCGCTGGGCACGGGGCCGGGAAGTTTCGCCAGATCATGACGTGCCTTGAGTTCGGTGTTGGGATAACGCCCAAGCAATAACTCCAGCGCGCGGAGTGTCTGCTCGTGCGCGAGGCGGATTTTCTTGGCATTGTCCTGGTAGTTGCCAAGGCTGACGCTAGCCAGAGCGATATCCTGCTCGTTGCCGACGCCTACTTCCTGGCGCTTCTCGGCGAGGGCGAGGAGCTCCTCCGCGGACTTCACCATGTCTTCGGCAATCTGTTGCTGCAGCCAGGTTTCGCTGGCGGTGAACCAGCTCTTGGCTGTCATCGCAGCGAGAGACTGGTGAGCGAATTCGAAATCGGCCTGCGCCGAGACGTAATCCTCCTGAGCGGCATTGCGCCCATAACGCAAACGGCCCCAAAGATCGAGCTCCCATGACACCCCAAGGGAAAGGACCTGCAGCGCGTCCTCGCCCCCCTTCTTGCTGCCCCCGGAGCCGAACAGGTTGATCGACGGGCGCAGGGCGGCCTTGGCGAGTTCGACGTATTGCGCGGCCTGCTCGACCCGCGCAGCGGTGACCCGCAGATCCGGGTTATGGGCGATGGCCTCCTTCACCAGGGCATCGAGCTGCTCGTCTTTGAACGTGGCGAGCCAGTAGTCCGCGATCTGCCCGGTGTTGCCACCGGCTTTCCAGGCATCAGGCAACGCGATGTTCTCCAGTGCCTGCTGCTGGATTTCCGCGCGCGTGGGGGGCAGTTTGGTCTGGCAGCCAACGCTCAGCACGCACAGCCCGGCGCACAGCATGGCGTAAAGCGGGCCCAACCGCCTGGCCGCTTCAGGGTGTGGCAACGTTCCAACCGGTAGAGGGTTCCGAGGCATACGCGCTTCTTAGTGCAGTTTAAGGATCAGCCAGTCGATCTTGGAGCCGACGCGGAGAATGACCTTGCGCAGGATTTGGATCGCATGCCCGCTGTCCGTATAGACCGCGCCAGCTCCGCGTGCGCCGGCGGCAAGGAAAATATCCTTGTCCTTGCCGTCCGTCAGCAGGCGAACGGCGAGACTGTTGGGCGGGATGGGCGCGACACCCGACACGGTGTTCATGCTGCCGATGGGTAGTTGGCCCTGGGCCGTGGCCCACATGATCGAATCGACCTTGGCCTTGACGACCCGGCCGGGGTACATCCTGAAGGCGATCTCGGCTTCCTGCCCCGGCTTGATCTTGCGGACTTCGTTCTGGTTGTAGATGGCCAGGATCCAGTTCTCTTCCTCGACGAAGTTCATTGCAGGGATCGCAGGAAACTGCACGGCCATGGCGCCCGGGCGCAGCGCCATGGAGACGACCGTGCCGTTGGCCGGCGCACGATAAACCGTCTGGTCCAGGCTCCAGCGAGAGTTTGCCAGTTGGGCCTCGGCACGGGCGATCTGGGCCTTGATGTTGGCCACCTCGTCCTGGTCGCCATCCGGCGTTTTGGCGGCAAGTTTCTCCCGCACTTGGGATTCACTGGCCCGGGCGGAGGCGAGTTGGGCTTCCAGGTTGCCAATGTCGGTCTGGGCCTGTTCGAGATCGAACCTGTTGCCTGCTCCTGAGTCGGCCAGTTCCTTGAACTGCTTGGCGCGCAATTGGGCGAGCTTGAGCTGGGAGATGACCGCTTCCCGGCTGCCAATGGCTGATTTCAACTGTCCCTGCAGGTTGCGGGTGTTGGCCTGGGCGGTGACCAGTTGCACCTTGAGCTGGGCAAGCTGGGCCTGGTAGGTCTTGACGTCCAGTTCGTACGGGGTCGGATCGATCTTGAACAGCACGTCACCCTTCTTGATCGGGCGGTTGGGCACGATGGGAACTTCCGTGACGATGCCGTTCACCCGCGGATTGACGGAGACGACATAGTTGATGACGCGCACGTCGGCCGAAGACGGCGCCACGATGTTCAGGACCAGGATCAGGATCGTCAGTCCGATGATGGGAATGGTGATGGTGATGACCTGGCTGATGATGTTCCAGGGCAGCCACTTGAACTTGAAAAAGATCAGCCAGGCGAAGAAGGCGTAGATACCAAGCAGTATGAGTTCCATATCAGCCTCTTTCCCCTTCCTGGGCAGGCTTGCCCGCCAGCCGGGTTTCGAGTTCGGCCACCTGCGCGCGCAGGCGCTTCAACTCGTCCGCCTCAGTCGTGCTTGGGGCGTGCTGGGCGGTGTCGCCATGCTCAGGCTCAACCGTGTCGGTGCCATAGGCCAGCTTATACAAAACAGGCTTGCTGTAGGCCCATAGCCAGGCAATCGGCCAGAGCAGGCCGCCGAAGACCAGCGAAAGCAGACACAGGGTCTGAATCGCCTTGGCCTGTGGGTGCTTGCGTTTCTCGGCAATCTTCTCGGGCAGGATATGCACCAGCCAGAATACGGCGATGGCGATGATCGGCGCGACGATGAGGACCACCCACGTCAGGACATCAGCAGCGGTGTCGAGCGCTTCGCCCTTGAACATCGAGGCGTGCGCAGGCGAAAAGAGGAGCGTGGCAGCGATGAATAGCAGGCCGGAGGAGAGCAACGGCCCTGCGACGGGCCAGATGCGTCTGGCCGGCCGGTATTCTCTGGGGGGAAGCTTCATCTTCATGATGTGTGCATACCGATTGAAAAGTCTTGTAAATGGCAAAACGCCAGGGCCACCGGAGATCGTGCTAACGCGATGGGAGTCCTGTCATGTTCCTCTCAGCGGCCCTTTCCCTGCTTTTCGTTCTCCAGGGCCTTGTCAGTAATTTCCTTGTACAGACGCATGATGCGCCCCGTCAGGTCCTGCCATTCAGGGTGGGCTTTCACGAAAGAGGAAATCTGCCCGGCGTCCTTGAACACCTCCTCGAGGAACATCAGGTCCGAGTCCCCGAGCACCTCGCCGCGATCGACCATCGCCTTCATGTCCAGGGCCCGAGGGAGCCGCACCTTTTCCATACGTTCCGCCAGCACCTGGATCATGGCGGCTTCCTTGTTCGGGTCCTTCATGGCGTCTTCCTTCCCTTGAAATGCTGAAAACCTGCTGCAAGCTTACGAGACTCTGGCCTCTGCCTGGGTCTCGTCAATCATTACATGGTGACGATGTCAGAACTTTTCCGCAACGTACCTGATGGGGTGGTCGGATTCCTTGTAGCCGCCCGGCTTTTGCCGCGCCGGCAGTTTCACCTTTTCATGCGGCAACGCTTTGTAGGGAATGTGCCCGAGTATATGGGTGATGATGTTGAGGCGCGCGCGCTTCTTGTCATCCGAGCGTGCCACATGCCACGGTGCGTAATCCAGGTCGGTGGCCGAGAACATGTCATCCCGCGCCCTGGAGTAGTCGTACCAGCGGCTGTAGGACTTGAGGTCCATCGGTGTGAGCTTCCAGGTCTTGCGCCCGTCGTTGATGCGCGCCTGGAGCCGGCGCGTCTGCTCCTCAGGGCTGACCTCCAGCCAGTATTTAAGGAGGATGATGTTGTTTTCAGCCATCGCTTTCTCGAACAGCGGCACACCCTGCAGATACCTCTTCACTTGCTCCTCGCTGGCGAAACCCATCACCCGTTCGACGCCGGCGCGGTTATACCAGCTGCGATCCCAGATCACGATCTCGCCGGCCGCAGGCAAATGGGCTACATAGCGCTGCATGTACATCTGGCTTTTCTCGCGGTCGCTCGGCGCCGGCAGGGCAACGACCCGGAAAACGCGTGGGCTGACGCGCTCGGTGAGCGCCTTGATGGTGCCGCCCTTGCCGGCGGTGTCACGCCCCTCGAACACGATGCAGACCTTGAGGCCCTTGTGCACCACCCACTCCTGGAGCTTGACCAGTTCGACGTGCAGCCGGGCGAGTTCCTTTTCGTAGTCTTTCGTTTTCAGCTTGCCCTTGGCTTCTGCAGGGGCTGCCTCGGCACTCTTGTTTCCACGCGCAGCTTTTTTCGACATGGCATTCATTGTTCATCTCCATTTCAGGGACAGGCAATTCATCTTGCCTCCACATTCTTCAGCACTCGCACCCAGCGGACCACTACAATCATCGGGAGCAGGCTGCCACATCAGAATTATGCGACGAGCCAACACTTCCTCCCAGGCCCACTCCGTTCATCATGATTTATTAGCATAAGCCGGATAAGGGCGAGGGGGTATTAGACTTTGGTCCCAGTGTTCCAACGCGGCGTCGCGCTCATCCGCGGGCGATTCCCGGATTGGGGGTCGCTGCTCCTTTTGGGTTGCCGCTCCCGGCAGCGCGCCATGATTCCGCTTCAAGCCGCCCGGGCTTTGCCGTTAAGCTTAAGCCCCCTCTTCTGCACGTGCTGAGATGACTTTTCGCCGACTTCGAATTTTGCTCCTGCTGGGCGTGCTGGCGGCTGCGATCAGCTTCACCTGGCTGGAACAGTTCATGGTGCGGTCCTGGCGGCTGCCGCTGGACGTGATGGTGACCCCGATCAGCGGCGACGGCTCGGCGCAGGCGGATGCGGCAATCCGTGCGCTCAAGGCGAGCGACCTGGCTGAAATCAATGTTTTCCTCGAACGCGAGATTGCGCGCTACGGGGGGAAGATGACCCCGGCAATGGAAGTCACCCTGCTGCCGGAGTTGAAAGCACAGCCACCGGCACCGCCGCGCGATGGCAGCGTCCTGAAAATCATGATGTGGAGCCTGAAGCTGCGCTGGTGGGTGTACCAGCAGTCAGGTCAGCTGTTGCCGCAACTGGGCAAGATCAAGCTGTTTCTGCTTTATTACAAGTCCGAGGAAGGGGTTGCGCTGGAGCACTCGCTGGGCCTGCAAAAGGGCCTCATCGGGGTGGTTCATGTCTTCTCCGACCCTCAGCAAGCGCGCCAGAACAATATAGTGGTCGCGCATGAGTTGCTGCACACCCTCGGGGCGACCGACAAATACGATGCGCAGGGAGCGCCGATTTATCCGCAGGGCTATGCCGAGCCCGAATTGCCGCAGTCGGCGCTGCGCCGCGAGGCTGAAATCATGGCCGGGCGTCTGCTCGCGGCGAACGGCCAGGCGGTGATGCCGCCCAGCCTGGAACGCTGCGTCATCGGGTCGCAGACGGCGCACGAAATCAATCTCGGCGAAGCATTCCGGCGGCGCTTTTCCTCTTCCGATTGATTTCATCGGCAGGTTCGACTGAACCGGTGGCATCGGCCGCGCCAGGCTGAAGAGCCTGACCGTCAGGTGTGGTCCCGGGCTGGGCGCTGGGCGGATTTCGGGCGGAACGCGACGAGGGTGTCGGGCCGGGTTTCCAGATAGGGGCCGCCGATGAGGTCGATGCAGTAGGGCACGGCGGCGAACACGCCGTCCAGGGTTTCGGCGATCGCCTTGGGCTGGCCGGGCAGGTTGAGAATCAGGCTGGATCCGCGCACAACCCCGACCTGGCGCGAGAGGATGGCGGTCGGGACGTATTTCAGCGACACCGCGCGCATCGCCTCGCCGAATCCGGGCAGCACCTTGTCGGCGACCGCGAGCGTGGCCTCGGGAGTGACATCGCGCGGCGCCGGCC
>JBGSTQ010000004.1:0-18162 GCA_041736375.1 Thiobacillaceae bacterium | reverse complement strand
CCCCGTCAGCGCCCGGGCATAGCGGCGCAGACGGGGAATCTGCTCGATCAGGTCGGGGCGGGCGCGCACTCAGGGCCTGGCGGTGTGCCACACGTTGTTGACGCCGTCGCCGGTCATGTCGCCGGGCTTCTGATCCTTGATCCACAGGTAGAGCGGCTTGCTCTTGTACGACCACTGCAGCGACCCGTCGTCGCGGGTGATGACGGTGTAGTCGCCGCTGGCCTTGTCGGACGCGGTGGCGGTCAGGGGCGGCCATTTCTGCGCGCATTCGCCGTTGCAGACGCTCTTGCCGGAGCCGGCGACATCCTTGTCGAAAACGTACAGGGTCATGCCGGCCGGATTGGTGAGCACGCCCATCTGGGTTTTGGCGGGCGAGGCGGCATAGGGACTGGCGCAGGCAACCAGCAGGCTCAGCGCGGCGAGGGAGGTGGTCAATGAGGTGTTCATGGCGTTTCCTTAGTTCAGGGTTGAATTGGAATTGGCAAGTCCGGGCTTGCATGGAGGTGAACACCTGTCCCGCCAAGTTTATTCCGTCCGGCCGAAAATTTTTCACGGGCCCGTTGTGGGAGCGGCGCCCTCGCCGCGATTACGGGCGCGCAATCGCGGCGAGGGTGCGTTCCTGCATGCGCAAAAAATGCTTGCAATACTTTCAACGTTTCAAATATCATTGAAACATGGAAACGAAAGCCGTCGTCACCGCCCTTGCTGCCCTGGCCCAGGATTCCCGCCTGGCCATCTTTCGAGTATTGGTCCAGGCCGGGCCGTCGGGCCTTGCTGCAGGCCGGATCAGCGAACTTACCGGCATCGCACCGTCCTCGCTGTCCTTCCACCTGAAGGAACTGTCGCACGCCGACATGGTGAGTTCGCAGCAGGCGGGGCGCTTCGTCATCTACACGGCGAACTTCTCGACCATGAACGCGCTGCTCGGTTTTCTCACCGATAACTGCTGCGGCGGCAATCCCTGCTCGCCGGTCTGCACCCCGGCCTGTTCCACTGAAAAGGAGTCAACATGAAACGCCTCCACGTACATGTAGCGGTCGACGATCTGGCCGCCAGCATCCGTTTTTATTCGGCCCTGTTCGCGACCGAGCCGACCGTGACCAAGGACGATTACGCCAAGTGGATGCTCGACGATCCGCGCGTGAATTTCGCCATCTCGGCGCGCGGCGCGGCGCCCGGCCTCAACCATCTGGGCATCCAGGTCGAATCGGCTGATGAACTGGCCGAGATGAGCGCGCGCCTGCAGCAACTCGACGCCGAGGTGGTCGAGGAGATGGGCACCGCCTGCTGCTACGCCAAATCGGACAAGTACTGGGCGACCGACCCCACCGGCATCGCCTGGGAGACCTATCACACGCTCGACAGCATCCCCGTCTTCGGCGGGCAGGCAGCGAGCGGCTGCTGCGTGCCCGAGCCCGCCGTGGCCAAAATCTCCGGCTGCATTCCGGTCAAGGCCAATCCGGCTGCGGGCGGCTGCTGCTGAGTTCCATTCGTTTACAACTGATTCATCTGAGGATCCATCGTGGCTGAAAAAACCTACACCGTGCTGGTGCTGTGCACCGGCAATTCCTGTCGCTCGCAAATGGCCGAAGTGCTGCTGAATCATGACCTCGCTGGCCAAGTGCGCGCGCTGTCCGCCGGCACCCGGCCGCAGCCGAAAGTGGCCGATGGCGCGATCGCTGCGCTGAAAGCTGCCGGCCTGGATACCGACGGCCTGCACCCGAAGGACATCGACGCGGTGATGAACGAGGACATCGACCTGGTGGTGACGGTGTGCGACAACGCCAAAGAAGCCTGCCCGATTTTCCCCAAGCCTATCCCGGCCATCCACCTGCCTTTCCATGATCCGCACGGCGAGCCCCTGGAAAGCTTCCTCGCCGTGCGCGACGACATCCGCACCCGTCTGGTTGCCGCCGTTCGCGAGAAGCTCGGGCTGCAGGTCGCCGCAGCCTGAGCAAACGTTCCCTCCGGAGACACCTCATGAATGAATCTACGTTCAACGTGCTGTTCCTCTGCACCGGAAATTCGGCGCGTTCTATCCTTGCCGAGTCGCTGCTCAACCAGCTCGGCAAAGGACGTTTCCGGGCCTTCAGTGCGGGCAGTCATCCCGCCGGGCAGGTCAATCCGTTTGCCCTGGAATTGCTGGAGAAGAATCACTACCCGACCCGCGAACTGCGCAGCAAGCCGTGGGACGAGTTCGCGCAGCCCGATGCGCCGCAACTCGATTTCGTCATTACCGTATGCGACAAGGCGGCGGGCGAAGTCTGCCCGGTCTGGCCCGGCCAGCCGATGACCGCGCATTGGGGCATTCCCGATCCGGCCGCGGTGGAGGGCAGCGATGAAGCCAGGCGCCGAGCCTTCGTCGAGGCCATGAGCCAGATGCAGCGCCGGATTTCCATGTTCATCAGCTTGCCCTTTGCAACGCTCGAAGGCATGAAGCTGCAGCAGGCCGTGCGCGATATCGGCAAGACGGCATGAGCATGCTGTTCCTGATGAGGGGCGTCCAATGAGTGCCCAGTGCGAGACGACGGCCAGACGCGCGGCCGGTGCGCCGATGAGCGTATTCGAGCGCTGGCTCACGCTGTGGGTGGCGCTGTGCATCGTCGCCGGCGTGCTGCTCGGCCAACTTTTCCCCGCGCCGTTCCAGGCGCTGGGCAAGATGGAAATGGCGCAGGTGAACATTCCGGTCGGCCTGCTGATCTGGGTGATGATCATTCCCATGCTGATGAAGATCGACTTCGGCGCCCTGCATCAGGTGAAGTCGCACTGGAAGGGCATCGGCGTGACGCTGTTCGTCAACTGGGCGGTGAAGCCGTTTTCGATGGCGCTGCTGGCCTGGCTGTTCATCCGCCACTGGTTCGCCCCGTACCTGCCGGCCGAGCAGCTCGACAGCTATGTCGCCGGACTGATCCTGCTGGCCGCCGCACCGTGCACTGCGATGGTGTTCGTCTGGAGCCGGCTGACCGGCGGCGACCCGTATTTCACCCTGTCGCAGGTGGCGTTGAACGACACCATCATGATCTTTGCCTTCGCGCCCATCGTCGGCTTGCTGCTCGGGCTGTCGGCGATCATCGTGCCGTGGGACACGCTGTTCACCTCGGTGGTGCTGTACATCGTCATTCCGGTAATCCTGGCGCAGGTCTGGCGCAAGATGCTGCTAAGGCGTGGTCAGGCAGCGTTCGACGCGACGATGGTGCAGCTCGGCCACGCTTCCATCCTCGCACTGCTCGCCACGCTGGTGCTGCTGTTTGCCTTCCAGGGCGAGGCGATCATCGCCCAGCCGCTGATCATCGCGCTGCTGGCCGTGCCCATCCTGATCCAGGTGTTCTTCAATTCGGGCCTCGCCTATTGGCTGAATCGAATAGTGGGCGAGAAGCACAGCGTCGCCTGTCCGTCGGCGCTGATCGGCGCGTCCAACTTCTTCGAGCTGGCGGTGGCGGCGGCGATCGCGCTGTTCGGCTTCCAGTCGGGCGCGGCGCTCGCCACCGTGGTCGGCGTGCTGATCGAAGTGCCGGTGATGCTGCTGGTGGTGAAGATCGTCAATCAAAGCAAAACATGGTATGAACGCGGCCTGCCCGCCGGGCAGGATTGACCCCGCTCATCATCCACAGGATTGACCATGCAAAAAAACCTGCTCGCAGCGCTCGTCGTTGGCATGCTGGCCTTTCCCCTTGCGCTGGCTGCGGAGAACGACAGCCGCATGGCGGTGGACATGCCCGCCATGATGCGAACCCACATGCTTGCCAACATGCGTGATCACCTGCTGACCCTCCAGGAAATCCAGAGCCGGCTCGCCGCCGGCGAATACGATGCCGCCGCCGGGATCGCAGAAAAGCGTCTCGGCATGGGTTCGCTTGAATCCCACGGCGCCAGCCATATGGCGGGCTTCATGCCGAAGGGCATGCAGGAAACCGGGACCGCCATGCACCATGCCGCCAGCCGCTTCGCCGTGACCGCGCAGGATGCTGCGGTGACCCGCGATCTGCCGCGCGCGCTTGGTGCGCTGAGCGAGGTCACCGCGCAATGCGTGGCCTGCCATGCCAGCTACCGTTTGAAATAATCAAGGAAACGATCATGCGCATTCTGCTTGCCCCGTTGTTGTTCATCCTCTCCCTGGCCGCCCCCGCTGCCCACGCTTTCCAGCCCAAGGCCGAACAGGTCGTCGACAACGTCTACGCCATCGTCGGTCCGCTCGGTCAGCGCAGTGCGGAAAACGACGGTCTCAACGCCAATTTTGGCTTCGTCGTCACTCCCAAGGGCGTGATCCTGATCGACTCCGGCGCCAGCCGCCTGGGCGCCGAGAAAATCGCCGCCGCCATCGCCGGGGTGACCGACAAGCCGGTGCGCTGGGTCATCAACACCGGCAGCCAGGATCACCGCTGGCTCGGCAACGATTACTTCGCCGGCAAGGGCGCCGAGGTCATCGCGCTCGCCCGTACCGCCGCCACCCAGGCCGAATACGCGGCACAACACATGGAAGGGATGAAGCGTTTCCTCGGCGAGCGCATGAAGGGAACCAAGCCGGTGCCCGCATCCAAAGCCCTGGCGGGCGATTCGGCTAGCCTGGAACTGGGCGGCGAGACGCTGGAGCTGACCTACACCAATGCGCATTTTCCGGGCGATGCCTGGATCTGGCTGCCGAAGCGCAGCGTGATGTTCAGCGGCGATCTGATCTATGTCGACCGCATCCTCGGGGTGCTGCCCTGGTCGAGCGTGAAGAACGGCCAGCAGGCCTTCCATGCGCTCGCCCTGCTCAAGCCCGTGCATATCGTTCCCGGCCACGGCCGGGTATGCGACATGGCGCTGGCGCAGCGCGACACCGGCGACTACTACGATTTTCTTGCCGGGAAGGTGGGCGCCGCCGCGAAGGAGATGGAGCCGCTGACTGCCACGCTGGACCGCTATCAGGTCATGCCCCAGTTCAGACATTTGTATAACTACGAAGACCTGCACCGCGCCAACATGAGCCGCGCGTTCACCGAATTCGAGTCGCAGTAGTGTTCGACGCGTTCGCCAGCCTGCTGGTCTTCCGGCTGGCCGGACTGACCCCGGGCTCCCCCCTGGGCGAAGCGCTGCATTTCTTCGTCATGGACGTGGCGAAGATCATGGTGCTGCTGACCCTGGTGATCTATTTCATGGGCTTGCTGCGCGCCTTGCTCAAGCCCGAGAAGGTGCGCGAATTCATCCGCAACCGCGGCAACCTGCAAAGCCGCTTCATGGCGGTGGGGCTGGGTGCGGTGACGCCATTCTGCTCGTGCTCGTCGATCCCGCTCTTCATCGGCTTCGTCGAGGCCGGCATCCCGCTCGGCGTGACGCTGTCCTTCCTGATCGCCAGCCCGATGATCAACGAGGTCGCCATCGTGGTGCTGGCGTCGGTGATCGGCTGGAAATTCACCGTGCTGTACGTGGCCACCGGCCTGACCGTGGCGCTGATCGGCGGCTTCGTGCTGGAGCGCTTCAAGCCCGAGCGCTGGGTCGAGGATTACGTCTGGAAAATCCGCATGGGCGAGATCGCACAAGTGGACGAGGACACCTCGCTGCGCGCCCGACACGACTACGCGGTCAGCCAGGTTAAGGAAATCGTCGGCCGCATCTGGAAATTCGTCCTCATCGGCGTCGGCATCGGCGCCTTCATCCACGGCTACGTGCCGGCGGATTTTGTCGCGCGCATTGCCGGCGACGGCGGCGTGCTCTCGGTGGTCGGCGCCGTGCTGGTCGGCGTGCCGCTCTATTCCGATGCGGTCGGCATCATCCCCATCGCCGAGGTGCTGCTGGAAAAAGGCGTCCCCATCGGTACCGTGCTGGCGTTCATGATGGCGGTCACCGCCTTGTCGCTGCCGGAAATGATCATTCTGAAAAAAGTCGTGAAGGTGCCGCTGCTGGCGCTCTTCGCCGGCTACCTCGCCACGGCGTTTGTCATCGTGGGCGTGCTGTTCAATTTTCTGAAGGGGGTCTTATGAGTACCGACTTGCACCCGTCCATCGTTGCCCTGGTGTCGCTGGCGGCCAACATCGCAGCCAATCATCCGAAACAGGGCCTGTGCCAGGTCGACCGGCTGAAGGGCTACGGCGTCAGCCGGGAACAGATCGACGCCGTCATCGAAATCGCCCGCCATATCCGCGACGAAGCCGCGCAGAATCTCGACGCCAGTTTCGACGAAGCCTATGCGGCCTGCATGAAGCCGGCCGACCCCTTCGCCAAGATCGCCGTGGTGGAATCGGGGGCCGCCTGCTGCACCCCCACGCCATCGGGCCAATCGTGCTGCTGACGAGGAGAACCGCATGAAAGACATCAAGGTATTGGGCAGCGGCTGCGCCAACTGCAAGACCACGCTGAAACTCATCGAAGAGATCGCCCAGGCGCGTGGCGTGGCGGTCAGGCTCGAGAAGGTCGAGGACATGGCGGCCATCCTGGGCTATGGCGTGATGTCCACCCCGGGCGTGGTGATCGACGGCAAGGTGGTGCATGCCGGCGGCGTGCCGGATCGCAAGAAGATCGAAGGCTGGCTCTGAGGATTCCACGACGGATCGCAAGGATCCGTGAGCGGGCCTGACAAGGCTTGCACATGAATAACTGGCTGCTGGAAGGCAGCTCTCGGGTGGGTGTGGCGCAGATCATGCGCACAGCTGTCGTGGCCTGAGAGGGTACCGCCCCTGGAAAGGGATGGAGAAGCTGGCTGGCGTGATGCTTGAACTCCGAAATTCCAACACGTAGGCTATGAATAGAAGTACCAATAGCCTATTTGGGAAATGTGTTATGCCTAGCCTCCGTCGTATTCTTGCCGCCACCGACTTTTCCGACTTTTCAGATCGGGTGGTGCAGCGAGCGGCACACCTCGCCAGCCAGCACCAGGCCGAACTGCATCTGCTCCATGTGGTTCGTCCGCTCGACCTCTATCCCGTTCTGACGCTGGCCCCGGATGAGTTTGGCCACACCGACGAGGAGCTGCTGCAGTCGGAGCAGACCCGGGTGGAGGCCATGGCGGCAAGCCTGACCAGCCTGTTCGGCATTCGAGTGCACACGGTTACCCGCCTGGGCCGGGCCCATACCGAAATAGCCGCCTACGCGGAGAAAGTGTCCGCCGACCTGGTGGCCGCCGGGGCGCGCGGCGAGAACACGCTCATGGACCTGTTTCTGGGTTCCACCACGTCGCGTTTGCTGCGAGTGGCCACTTGCCCGGTGCTCATCGTCAGAAACCCGGCGGATCAACCCTACCGGCAGGTGTTGGCGGCGGTGGACTTCTCGCCCGTGTCGGCGATGGTCGTCCGCCAAGCCCTCAGTCTTGCCGGCGGGGCGCAGGTGCAAGCCCTGTACGTGCTGGGCAGCGAAGTCGAGCAGCGATTGCGCCGTGCGAAGGCGGATCAGGTGGACATTACGGGCTGGCTCGACCGTCTGCGCAGCGACGCCGAGAAACAGATGGATGCCCTGCTGGCATCGATCGAGAGCGGCGCAGCGGTCGGGCGTCTGATCCAGCCGGGTTTTGCCCCGGCTGCAATCTGCCGCTGCATCGACGAGAGCCACGCCGATCTGGTTGTCATGGGGCGCCATGGCTACGGCGGCGGCCTGCAGGACTGGATGCTCGGGAGCGTGAGCAAGGACGTGGCCCTTGCCGCGGCGTGCGACGTGCTGATCATCAGCCCGGGCGGGAACTAGGTCGTGCTTCCAGCCAGATCATCCATGACCGCGCGGGGAAGGCGGCTTGGTGTATGTGGCAGGGAATGCCTGAATACGGGCTCAAACCATGGGCTGTGTTCGGCATGAAGCGGGCAGAAAAAACGCCGCTCATCGAGCGGCGTTTTCTTGCAACTGGTGCCGGCGATCGGAATCGAACTGACGACCTTCGCATTACGAATGCGCTGCTCTACCAACTGAGCTACGCCGGCGAAAAACAGCGCGCATTATAGCCGAATCGATCAGGCTTGTGCGGCCTGCAGTGCGGCTTGCAGGCGTGCCAGCACCTTGTCCCGTCCGATCAGTTCGAGGGTGGCGTCGATCGCCGGCGTTTGCGGTTCGCCGGTCACCAGCACGCGCACTGGCATCGCCAGTTTGGGCATTTTCAGCCCCTGCGCGGCGAGCGTTTCCTTGAATGCGACGCTGATCGCGCTGCGTTCCCAGGCGGCAGATTCGAGTCGTGCGATCAGGTCGGCCAGCGCCGGCAGAACCTCCGGCGTGACGTGCTGGGCGAGCAGTTCGGCCGTGGGGTGCAGGGTGCGGTAGAACAGCGTGGCGGCATCGGCCAGGTCGGCGATCGTCGCCGCGCGCTCCTTCACCAGTGCGCATACAGTCCCGAGATCGGGGCCATTGTCGGGGTCGGCGCCGTTGCGCACGAGGAAGGGGCGGACGAGCGCGGCCAGGCGCGCATCGTCGGCCGCCTTGAGGTATTGCTGGTTGATCCAGCGCAGCTTCTCGGTATTGAACTGCGCGGCCGAGGGCGTGATGTGGTCGAGGTCGAACCACTGCACGAACTGTTCGCGGCTGAACAGTTCGGCATCGCCGTGCGACCAGCCGAGCCGCGCCAGGTAGTTGATCACCGCTTCGGGCAGGTAACCCTCCTCGAAATACTGCATCACCGATACCGCGCCGTGGCGCTTGGAGAGCTTGGTGCCGTCGTCGCCGAGGATCATCGACAGGTGCGCGTACTGCGGCACGGTCGCACCCAGGGCCCGGAGGATGTTGATCTGGCGCGGGGTGTTGTTGACATGGTCGTCGCCGCGGATGACGTGGCTGATCTGCATGTCCCAGTCGTCGACCACCACGCAGAAGTTGTAGGTCGGCGTGCCGTCGGCGCGTGCGATGATGAGGTCGTCGAGTTCGGTATTGGAAAACTCGATGACGCCCTTGACCAGGTCCTTCCACATCACCGTGCCGTCGGTCGGGTTCCTGAAGCGCACCACCGGGTCGACGCCGGATGGCGGCACCGGCAGCGTCTTGCCGGGCTCGGGGCGCCAGGTGCCGTCATAGCGGGGTTTCTCGCCGCGTGCACGCTGGCCTTCACGCATGGCGTCGAGTTCCTCGGTGCTGCAGTAGCAGTGATAGGCCTGGCCGCTGGCCAGCATCTGCTAGATCACTTCCTTGTAGCGGTACAGGCGTTTGGTCTGGTAGAACGGACCCTCGTCGTGGTTGAGATCGAGCCAGGCCATGCCGTCGAGGATCGCCTGCACCGCCTCGGGGGTCGAGCGCGCGATGTCGGTGTCCTCGATGCGCAGGATGAACTGGCCGCCGTGATGGCGCGCGAACGCCCACGAGAACAGTGCGGTGCGCGCACCGCCGATGTGCAGATAGCCGGTGGGTGAGGGGGCGAAGCGGGTGCGGACCATGTGCGGAGCCATTCGGAAAAGGCGCCATTCTAGCGGATGACGCCGGCCAAAATTGACCGCTCCCGGACAGATATGGTCTAATTCGCCCCGTTTCGGGCAGTTAGCTCAGCGGTAGAGCACTGCCTTCACACGGCAGGGGTCACAAGTTCGAACCTTGTACTGCCCACCATCCCGAACAGGTTTTTCCAACGCCCGGCTTGCCGGGCGTTTTCTTTTTGCGCTCGTGGCCATTGTCTTCGCGCCCGTATCTGCCGTCCCCGCAATTTTACTTTAGCGAGCGAATCGGCTGCTGGCGGTGCGCGCCGGGGGATTTTCCGAAGGGGTGCGTGGGGGACTGTCGGATTCTTTTACACCTGGCCAATTGATCAGGTCTTGGACCGGCAACGCGCGCTCGATAACTGCTTGTTTATAAATGGAGCGGAGTCAAAAAAATCGCGCATGGCACGAATCATGCGGCAACGTAGTCGTCCATTTTTCTTGATTCGGTACAACTGTTTATTTCGCTAGCGTCTTGCGCCGAGTTGGCATGACCGAGGGACACGGTCGGTTGGCTCAGTAGCTCTGAACAAGAAGAAGTAAAGAATTTCCTAATGCGTTTTCATCGTCAACTTGCAGTTTCTTGACCTAAATCAATTTTTTAATGGTCGCTATTAACTACTCTCCTTATGCGTTTTATAAATTGCATTCAATAATTCTGAAATAAAGAGAGGAGATGACAAATGAATCAGATGATCAGAAATGCAACGCTAGACATGGTGGCAGGATGCGTGTTGATGTCCTTAGTGGCTTAACAATCCGGGCCTTCCTTAGGGTCGAAAGCCGGAACCCGGAAGCAAACAATGCCAATCAGCCAGAAAAATAAGGTGAGCCGCCCATGAAAAACTTTCCGGATTGGATCCACCATTCAATTGATGCCATGTTCTCCATCGATGGCAATCAGCAGGTGACTTTGTGGAATCAGGCCTGTGAAGACCTCACGGGTATACCTGCCGCCGAGGCTAGGGGAAGCTTCTGCCATGAAATCCTGCAAGGCCATGAGCCTTGTGGCCGCCCATTCTGCAAGCCAAACTGCCCCGTTGCCCATCTGGCCAAGGGTGGCCCCTCCCCAACGACTTTTTCCATCCGCATCGCGTCACGTCACCTGGGGAAAATCCAGCTCAATGTCGGCACCATGCTGATCCCTTCCACCGTTGATCAGGAATGGCGAGTGGTTCATTACATGCGGCGCGGCCACTGCAAGTCCTCGGCTGCATCGTCTGCTCGTGGCAATCCGGGTCGAACACCCCCGGCAAACATCTTCAGCAAGAGGGGGGCGCGCATGCATCCGACGGCCTCTGCCTGCTGACGGAACGCGAGCGGGAAATCCTCTGCCTGCTGGCTCATGGGCTGACTACGGACGCGATATCCAATCAACTGCATATCAGCATGACGACCGTGCGCAACCACGTCCAGAGACTGATGGCAAAAATGAATGTCCATAGCAGGATCGAGGCTGTGACCTGCGCCCACCGGCATCAACTGGTGTAGACAGCTACGCAAACGGCGACCGCATCCGGCACTCCAGGTCCCCAATTTCGCTGCAATGCAGGCGGTCGGTCGCCCTATGGCGCGTTATGTTTGCAGCCGACACAATTTTAAGTTCCCAAAAAGTCAACACCTGCTGGGTAATTGATGCAGATGCATCATTAACAATATCCAGCCCGTATCCCATCATGAGCCAATGGCAAAAAGTTCCCATGCTTTGCCGGTATTAAGAACCCAGTCGCTCACTGAAGCTGAGGAGGAAATAAAATGATGAACACACGGTTTTTATCAATCATGCGACTGGGGGCGATTGCCCTCTTTACCGCCGCGCTGACTGCTTGTGGAGGAGGGGGCGGTGACGATGACCCCGTGCCGCCGCCGCCGGCGACAGAAGGTTTCGATGGCCTTCCTGCCGCGGTAGACCCCCTTGATCCTTCAACTCTGGGTGCCATTACCAGCGTGACGATCAAGAGTCCGCCCGTACTCACCTTTGAGCTGCGTGACTCCGCCGGCAATCCTGTGTTGCCGGCCTCACTCATCCAGGTTCGTTCTGCGTTGGCCAAGTTCATCCCCGGAGCGCCTGATCGCTGGATTCCCTTTGGCGTGAAGACAGCGACCACACCTGACCCCACCAAATTCATGGTTTCGAATGAACTGAGGACTTGCGGCCAGACCAAGGGCACGGCCGACTGGGTCTTTGACAACGTCAAATACAATGCCACCACCGGGGTCTACAGCTACTACTACTGTAGCGATGTGACCACCCACCCGGACTGGAATGCCGCTGCGCCCTACCGTGTCGGCCTGGAGCTGCAATACAACGATCTGGCATCGGGCAAGGTGGCAACCACCAACCCCTACGTTGATTTCACCCTCAACCAGGGCATCGGCCAGCCGATCGAAGATAACGTCGGAAACGACGTGCTGGTGCGCCAGATGGTGGTGCGGGAGTCATGCAACTCCTGTCACAATGATCTGGGACAGCAGGGCAAGTTCCACGGCAACCGCCGCATCGATCCCAACTACTGCGTGCTGTGCCACAACGACAGTGCGTATGACCCAGCGACCGCTGAATCGGTCGACATCAAGGTCATGGTTCACAAGTTCCATATGGGTTCCCGCCTGACGGGAAGCTATGCGCCCTCAGGGCTCGACGCCACGGAGATGCATTTCCCGCAGGATCAGCGCAATTGCACGAAGTGTCATACCGACGCTGCCATCGAGGGCAATCTGAATGTGACGCCACAAGGCGGCAACTGGAAGCTCTATCCTAGCCGGAATGCCTGCGGTTCTTGTCACGACGGCATCGATTTCGCGACCGGCACCGGCACGACCCTGGATCCGAGTCTTCCCTGGCATACACTCGGTCACGTCGGTGGTGCACAAGCGGACGACAGCGCCTGTACCGATTGTCATAAGCCGGAACAGATTGCCGGTATCAACCATATTCCGGTGACCAAGGTGACGTCGGCCGCCCCTGCTTCCGTCACCACCTACTACGCGTCCAACGACGGCCGTCTGCCGGCCGGCGCGCATACGGTCGACTACCAGATCCAGAGCGTCTCCAAGAACGCCAACAACAATCCGGTCATGGTGTTCCGCATGCTGCAGGACGGCGTGCCTCTTGCTCTGGCTACCCCGACGGGGATATCGGATCAGGCGATATGGCCGAACTTCTGGGGTGGACCCACCGCCTACTTCGCCTATTCGGTTCCGCAGGATGGCATCGCGACACCAGCTGACTTCAACGTCTATGTCAACCAAAGCATCGTGGGCGTCTGGAACGGTTCCGTGACGGGGGGCACCGCCACCTTGACCGGACCGGACGGCAACGGCTTCTACACCCTGACTCTGGTCAACCGGGTCATCCCGGCCAACGCCAACATGCTGACCGGTGCCCTGGGATACGCGGCCATGTACCAGACCAACGTGGCAGGCTACCTGAGGACCTGTCCGGCGATCGGAGCCAGCAACTGCTCCAACGGTCTCAACGTGACGGCGCAGGATGTGTCGAAGACTGCTGACGGTTTCACCGCACGCCGCGTCACGGCCGAAGCCGACAAGTGCAACAACTGCCACGCCAAGCTGGGCCTGTTTGCCGAGACCACCTTCCATAGCGGTCAACGCAACGATCCGAAGATGTGCGCGATGTGCCACAACCCCAACCGCACCAGTTCCGGCTGGTCGGCGGATTCCTCAGCCTTCGTGCATGCCATCCACGGTGCGGACAAGCGGACGGTGCCGTACAACTGGCACTCCATCGTGACCGACGCAAACGGTGTTTCACTTAGTTCCTCGACAGTGCTCACCGGAACGGAGATCGTCAGCACGTTCGCCGAGGTCGGCTTCCCGGGCAACCTGAAAAACTGCCTGAACTGCCATGCGGAGGGCGGCTATAACTTCGAAGACGGCCTCGCCCAGGTGCCGGACCGCCTGCACAGGACCACGGCTGCCGGAACGATGGCCGCAGCGAACACGGTGGGCTCGCTGTCCCTCAGCCCCTATGTCACCGCGGGTGCCACCTACGGTACGGTCTACAACAGCTCCACCAACGTGGCTGGCGGGCAGGAGGCTGCAAGCCTGGTGAACTCTCCGATCGCCAACGCCTGCTTTGGTTGCCACGATGGTCAAACGACCGCCGACCCGGGTCTTTCGGTCAAGCAACACATCGAGACGAATGGCGGCGGTTCGATTTACCAGACCCGTGCCACCGCGCTAACCAGGCAGGAGTCATGCCTGCTCTGCCACGGCCCGGATAAGGTCGTGGACATCAAGGGCGCGCATGGTCTGTAATCTGACCACCCGCTGGTGACCGGCTGCGGTCCTGGGTCACGATGCACCGTGACCCTGGACCGGGAGTCCGGGATCAGCAAATAACTACGGATGCGCTGAAGTCGGGCGCATCTTTTTTTGTGTGCATGAGGCTAGTTCGGCAGGGGCCAAGACAAGCAAGAGGTCCCTGCCAAAAGAGTTTCGTAATGTGGTTTTTTCACTGAAACCGGCATAGGAGGAATGGCGCATGAAATACCGTATCGGCAAGACTTGCCTGATCACCCTGTCATTTTGTTTCGCGGCCGGCTTGGCCCACGCGAATACGCAGAAATCCGACGCGACGGCAAAGCCCGCCCCCAGCAGTCAAACGGCGAAGGCCGGGAACAAGGGCAACAGCAGCAAGACCATAAAAGCGGTGGACATCAACAGCGCCAGCAAGGCCGAACTGAAAACCCTGCCGGGCATTGACGACGCACGGGCCGCCAAGATCATCGCGGGGCGGCCCTACCTGAGCAAGGCGTTTCTGGTTACCGACAACATCATTCCGCTCGGGGTCTATGATCAGATCCGAAAACAGATCATCGCCATGCAGAAATAACGCCCAGCTTGTTGCGTGCATCCGCGTCGTAGGTAACAATGACCAGGCAGGTTCTTCACCCAGGCTCACGCGTTGCGGTCAGCGGGTGAACGATAAATATTAATAAGGACGACGGAGACAAGCATGATTTCCCGACTGGTTGGAGCGGCACTTGTTGCCATGGTGATGGCGACGCTGGCGGGTTGCGGTGGCGGCGGTGGCGGCGACGCGACACCGATAACGGAGGCCGCAACGGGCGGGACGATTACCGGCATCCTGGTTGACGGCAAGCCCGTGGTGACCTTCGTCGTCAAAGACGCAGCCGGCAAGCCGGTTACCGGCCTGAAGCTCTTTGATGCGGCGAGCAGCACCGCCTGCGGCACTTCCAACGTCAGCTTGGCCATCGCCAAATTCGATGGCGCCAACTGGCAGAGTCTGATCTCCTGGCAGCGCTATGCCACCGACGCGCCGGGATTGTTGTCCGTCATCGAAGGCACGACCGATCCCATCCCCAGCGCCACCATCACCAATCCTGCGACGGCATTGACCGATCCCGCCACGCGTGTGGTGGGCATCCTGGAAGAAGCCAATGGCGTCTATACCTACCATTTCGCGATCGATGTCACCACGCCGCTGCTGATCGCCGACGCGATCGATGGCCTGAATGTCACGCCCGGCAAGGTCGCCAACAACGGCAAGCTCGCGGTCAAGGACGGCAAGACCCTGCACCGCGTCGCGCTGCAGTTGTGCTTTGTGGATCCGGTCAGCAAGACGACGGTGAAGGTCAATCCCTTCCTCGACTTCACCCTCGGTGCCGACGACAAGGGGATTCCCTTCAAGGACAGCGAGGGCGTTCCAATAGCCGCCTGGAAGGTGGTCGACCGCGAGTCCTGCAACGAATGCCACGTCGACTTCGCCCAGCACACAGGCAATCGGGTCGATCCGCAGTACTGCGTGATGTGCCACAACCCTGGCAGCAGCGACTTCGAGACCGGCAATCCCATCGACTTCAAGCTGATGGTGCACAAGTTCCACATGGGCAAGCGGCTGACCCAGGATTACGCCGTGCGTTCGTCCATCGCCCGGATGGATCTCGGCGGCGGCGTCATCGCGGGTGTGCTTTATCCGCAGGACCAGAGGAACTGCATCAAGTGCCATGACGGCTCGCCGACAGCGGTCCATAGAACCACCCAGGGCGACAACTGGAAGACCCTGTCCAGCAAGAACGCGTGCTGGGCCTGCCATGACGACTACAAGATGCCCGGCTCGGACTGGCGGATTGCCCATGCGCCTTATGCCGTCCGCTTCTCTCCCAGCGTCAGCGATCCTGACGACACGCCCGATTCAGTCTGCCAGACCTGTCACAACAATGCAGGGACCGGCGTGGCGCCGACCAACGCCAAGGCTCATGAAATCACGGAATGGGTGTTGAGCCAGAATTATCAGCTCAACCTCTGGGGCATCAGCAGGAACGCCGACAATTCCCTTACCGTGGAGTATTCGGTGAGCAACCCGAACACGGCTGTCGACTACGATCTCCAGGGCACTCTGGCATCGCGTTTCGGCAGCCTGAGTCTGCTGTTCGGGTGGAATACGACGGATTACGCCAACGATGGCGGGCCCGGGCGTGGCCAGCCGGTTTCGGTCAGTGCGACGACGGATGCTTCCGTGCAGCGTGTCGGCACCAGCAACCGTTTCACGCTGACCTCCCCGGCATTGCCCACCGACGCAAACGGTTCGGTGGCGGTGGCTTTCCAGGGGCGTGTCGACGAGGCGGGCCTGACTGTGCCTGTTCCGAACGCGGTCAGGTACTTTGCGATGAGCGGCAACGTCGTCGAGCGGCGTCAGGTTGTCTCGGACGAGAAGTGCAACGCCTGTCATGGACGTTTCATCGGCTATGCCAGCCTGACCACCTTCCTTCCTGGCCTCGGTGCGCATGACGCAACGAGCAACGATCCTCAGGTGTGCGTGATTTGCCATAACGGCAACAATCCCCTGGCGGGGACGATCGTGTCGGGTGGCGTGGTGACGCAGTACGCCGAGTCGGCGGATTTCAAGCGCATGATCCACCGGGCTCACGCCGGGCAGGGGGGGAATTACCCGGTGTGGCCGAAGACGAAGCTGACCACGGCCATGAACACGGAAATCTACGCTGGCTTGCAGAACTGCAATATTTGCCACGTGAACGATTCGTATCAAGTGAACGGGAGCCTGCTGGGCACCTCGGTGACCTTCGACGTCGATACCAGTACCGACAGTACCAACGCGACCGTCACCGATACCGACGCCTCCGACAACCTGGTGATATCGCCCAAGGCGTCGACTTGTTCCAGCTGCCACGATTCTGCGGAAGCCAAGAGTCACATGCTGGATAACGGCGGCGTGTTCGGCACGGTGACGCAGGGCGATCTGGCCGCGGGCAAGGTCTTCGAGGAATGTGATGCCTGTCACCTGCCTGGCGCCATGGCGCCAGTCGACAGCGTGCATCTCAGTCCGCCAAATTGAGCGCCATCGTGGCGTGACGGCGGAGAGCCCATGACGGCTTTCCATTTTTAATGTGATTGGTATTTGAAATGAAACAAACCAGTAAATTGCTCGTACTTGTCGCGGTAGCGAGCCTGTCGCTTTCCGCCTGCACGGACAAGAAATCAACGGATGCTGTCGAATCCATGCCAGCCGATGCCAAGGTGGGGGTGAAGGTCAACGGCGAGGCCATCAGCGTCGCCGAACTCGAAGCCAAATCCGGGCATGACCCAAGCGCCAAGAAACAGGGCCTGACCGAAGGCAGGATGAAGCAAATGGTCGACATGGAATTGCTGCGCCAGGCCGCGGTGGAGTCCAGCCTGGACAAGGACGCGGCCATTCGCGCCAGGATTGCCATTTCGATCCGTACGATTCTGGCCATGGCTTACATGGAGAAGCAGCTGGGTGCCGTCGCCGAGCCGACCGAGGCGGAGATCACCGACTTTTACACCAACAACCCGGCGCGCTTTGCCGAGCGCAAGATTTATCAAGTCCATGAATTCAACATCCAGGTTCCCCCCGGAAAAGCATCGGAGATCCGGGCCCAGCTGGGCAAGGGCATCAGGCTCGAGGAGTTCGAGCAATGGCTGAAAGGGAAAAATATTCACCACTCCGGTTCGCCGCTAACGGTGTCGACCGACCGCTTGCCCGATGACGTCTTGGACAAGTTCAAGAATGTGTCGGTTGGCGGCACGACTGTCCTGGGTGGCGATGAGCAGATGAACGCCGTCTTCGTGCTTGCCGAGAAAAAGCAGCCGATCAGCCTGGCAGAGGCCAAACCGGCGGTCGCCATCATGATGACGGAAAAACGCAAGCAGCAAGCCCTCGACAATGCCATGAAGCAGTTGCGCGACAAGGCGAAGATTGAGTACATCCCGCCTTATAGCGAAAAAGGGCTTCCCGTCGTTGTCGACGAGGAATGAGACGATACTTCCAGGAAGACGCCTGGCGGCCGTGACCACACGGCTCAGGCGCAGGCAAGTACCCTGCCGAACAACGCTCAGCAATAACAGGATCAGGATCATTGGTATGGTAAGAACAGGATGGACATCGAGGGAGGCGGCTTCCGCCTTCCTGCTTTTTTTTGCCGCATTGTGCGCAATCGTTTTTACCGCCCAGGCGTTCGCCGTTCCTTACGACGAGGAACTCACTTTCGAAGGCGGTCCGAAGCCCGTCATCTTCTCCGGCAAGGTCCACGCGGACAAGGGCCTCCTGTGCAAAGACTGCCACACCGCCATCTTCAAGAAGGAAAAGGGCAACGCCAAGATCGCTTTCGAGGACCATACCGAGGGCAAGTACTGCTTCGCCTGCCACAACGGCACCAAGGCCTTCGCCACCAAGGGCAATTGCGCCAAGTGCCATGGCAACAAGTCGCCCGCCGCCGCGCCTGCGACGCCCATCCCGGCTGCGGTGAAGCCGGAGGCGGCCAAGGCGGCGGTCCCGGCGTCG
>JBGSTQ010000422.1:0-6358 GCA_041736375.1 Thiobacillaceae bacterium | reverse complement strand
GGCGCGGTGCCGACCAAGCCCGGCTCCTGCACCCTGCCGCTGCCCGGCATCATGGCGGCGATCACGGACGAGCACGGCCACCCGGTGGAAAAGGGCCACGGCGGCTACCTGGTGATCCAGCGGCCGTTCCCCTCCCAGCTGCGCACCCTGTGGGGCGACCCGGACCGTTTCAAGAAGACCTATTTCCCCGAGGAACTGGGCGGCAAGACCTATCTCGCCGGCGACTCCGCGCATCGCGACGACGACGGCTACTTCTGGATCATGGGCCGCATCGACGACGTACTCAACGTCTCCGGACACCGTCTCGGCACGATGGAGATCGAATCGGCGCTGGTGTCCAACCCGCGCGTGGCGGAGGCCGCCGTGGTCGGCAAGCCGCACGAGATCAAGGGCGAGGCGGTGGTGGCCTACGTCGTGCTGAAAGGCGCGCGTGCCACCGGTGAGGAAGCCAAGAAAATCGTCGCCGAACTGCGCGAATGGGTCGCCCAGGAAATCGGCCCGATCGCCAAGCCCGACGAAATCCGCTTTGGCGACAACCTGCCCAAGACCCGCTCCGGCAAGATCATGCGCCGCCTGCTGCGCGCCATCGCCAAGGGCGAGGAAATCACCCAGGACATCTCCACCCTGGAGAATCCGGCGATCCTCGATCAGCTGAAGGAAGCGGTGCGGTAGGTAAGCCGCCAGTCTGGGCGAGGGGGCTCGCTTTGGCGACAGCCCTCACCGCCTTGAGCGGGAGGCTGGGGAGAGGTTGAAGCATCCCTATTGAATCTCAAATCCAGGATAAAAAAACGGGCTCCCACAGGTACCCGTTTTTTATATTTGAAAGCCGATTAGGCAGCAGCTTAGTTGGCGCGCGTCACATCACCTTGTATGACCAACGAACCCGAGATCTAAACATTCACTGAAATTCCCCCTCTGGCTGGACTGCCAGCCATTTCAGCGATAGACCTCCCTGCGATTGCCAATCTCGATCACCAGCACCCGCAAAATCTCATCCTGAATTTCGCAAATCACGCGATAGTCCCCCACTCTGAATCGCCATAGTCCGCCCATGGGGCCAGTCAAAGCTTTACCAGCGCTACGTGGGTTTTCGAGCGGGGCAATGCGTGCATCCAGGTAATCAACAATGCGCCGTGCAACCTGCTTGTCGAACTTGCGCAGGCGGTCTTTGGCGGTCTCGGTGTACTCAATCTTCCAGGCCAAGGTCTTTTCTCACGCTGGCGGATGAATAGACCTTTTCTTTGCCTTTTCGCACGCGCTCCAGTACTTCGGCGGCGAGGTAATAATCCTCAAGATCGTCGAGGCCGTTCTCGATGATTTGCCGAAGGTAGAAAGCCTTGGTACGCCCGGTCTGATTTGCAAGAAAATCAAGCCGTTCCTCGATTTCGGGCGCGAGTCGAACAGAAGTCGCCATGTCTCATTCCTTACTGAATACGTGTATTCATCATATTACAACGATCGCTATCACAGCGATACATTTCCAGGCCCTTGCACGAGCAGGGACTTGCCCGGGCCGATTGTCGGCTCATCATCAACCCCACACATTCGCCACGCAGCCGTGTCATACCGGTGTAAAAATTTCCGTGAGGGCTGCAAAACCAATAAATTCAGGTTTGCGGCGACAGCCGGCAAACCCGAGGCCGCGCAAGATCCAGCGTTATTTCCGCCGGACGGGCAGCATCCTGGCCAAAGTCCCATCCCGATCGACAAACTGGTGTTTCAGCGCCGCCCCCACATGCATGATCACCAGCACCAGCAAGCCGGTGTTCAGCGCTTCATGCACGTCCTTCAACACCTCGAACAGCGCCTTGTCCTTGGCCACCAGGTCGGGCAGCTGCCAGACGCCGTACAGCACCACCGGAAACCCGCTGGCCGAACTCATCGCCCAGCCCGACAGGGGGATCGCGAACATCAGCGCATACAGCAGCCCGTGCAGCAGGTGGGCGATTTTTTGCTGCCAGGCCGGCGCCGGCAACAGCGCAGGGGGGCGAACGATCAGGCGCCAGACCAGCCGCAGGGTCACCAGTCCCAGGAGTGTGATCCCGGCCCACTTGTGCCACGAGTAGTACTGCAGTTTCTGCGGCGACAGCGGAAGTTCGTGCATGAACAACCCGAAGGCAAAGTTGGCCGCCAGCCCAATAGCCATCAGCCAGTGGAAAACGATCGCAGTTGTGCTGTAAGATGCAGTCTGCTTTTGAAGTGTGTTTTTGTAAGTCATTGAAGTAAATCAATAAAAAGTTTTCAAGATTTTCAAACCGGCTCTAAAGTCTGCCGAAATCTCGTCGTTACTGTTGATATCCTGTAAAGGGCAAACCCGTCGCGAGGCGGGGACGCAAAGCTTCCGGTCTTGGAAAAAGACAGCGGGGCTGCCAATGGAAGCCATCCCGTGGCTCGTGCGTCGTTTGTCCTGATTCAGGCAGTTTTAAATCAATCAGGAGCCACCATGTCGCACCAATGCCCGTTTCCCGTCCGCGCAACTGATACCCGCCGCTGCTACCGCACCGGAAGTGTACCCGGCTTCACCCTCAGTCTGACCCTGGTCGCCATCCTGTCCGGCTATGCCAGCCTCAGCGATGCCGCCCCTGCGGCAAAAGCGAATATAAAAGCGTTCAAGACCGTGGCCGAAATTCCTGCTTCGGCGGGTACCGTCGTCGGCTATGCCAAGGGCCGTCTGCTCGTGGCGCCACGAGCAGGTTTGTCCGACAAGGAGTTCGACAAGGTCCTGAAGTCACAGAACGCCAAGTCCAGGGGGCGCTTCAAGCAGACCAATGGCCACATCATCGAACTTCCGGCGGGTGTGGACGAAGTGACTGCCATGAAAGCGCTCAAAAAGGATCGCCGACTGAAATATGTCGAACTCGACATAGCCGTGATGCCGTCCGCCAGTGTGAACGATCCCTCGTTTTCGAGCAGCTGGGCCTTGCCGAAAATCCAGACGCCCACGGCCTGGGACAGCGCCAACGGCAGCGGTGTGACCATCGCCATCCTCGACACTGGCGTGGACAAGAGCCATCCCGACCTCGCCGCCAATATGGTGCCCGGCTGGAATATGTATGACAACAACTCCGACACTTCGGACGTGCACGGCCACGGCACCTCAGTCTCGGGTGCCGCGGCGATGGTGGGCAACAACGGAGCGGGCAGTGCCGGGGTTGCCTGGGGAGCCAAGATCATGCCGGTGCGAATTGCCGGGCCGGATGGCTATGCCTATTTGAGTACGATCGCACAAGGCATCAACTGGGCCGCTGACAATGGCGCCAAAGTGGCCAACATCAGTTTCGCAGTCTCCGACAGCTACACCGTCCAGTCGGCTGCGCAATACATGCGCAGCAAGGGGGGGGTGGTTGTGGTCTCTGCAGGCAACAGTGGCGCCCTGGTGCCCGCTACCGCCAACGACTCGATCCTGAGTGTGGCGGCGACCGACAGCAGCGATGCACGTGCAAGCTGGTCCAGTTACGGCGATTATGTTGACCTGGCCGCGCCTGGCGTCAGTATTTATGCAACCACCCGTGGTGGGGGCTACGCCAATGTTTCGGGTACCTCTTTTTCCAGCCCGATCACGGCCGCCACCGTGGCCCTCATGATGTCGGCCAACAGCAAGCTCGCTCCGGCCGACATCGACAAGATCCTCAAGTCCACTGCCGTTGATCTTGGTGTGGCCGGATTCGACCCCTACTTCGGGTCAGGCCGGATCGACGCTGCCAAAGCCGTGGCGGCTGCGCGCAGCTCCGGTACGACCGACACCCAGGCACCGACCGTTAGCATCACCTCGCCGACCGGCGGCAAGGTCAGCTCGATTGTCGCTGTCGACATCAGTTCTACCGACAACGTCGGCGTCGCCCGCACCGAGCTTTACGTCAATGGCAGCAAGGTCGCCACCGACGACACCAGCCCCTTCGCCTTCGCCTGGGATACCGCAAAGCAAGCCGACGGCTCCTACACGTTGGTCACCAAGGCCTACGATGCCGCCGGCAACGTCGGCACCTCGTCGTCGGTCGTCGTCACCGTCGGCAACGACAGCAGCGCTCCGGTCATCAGCAGTCTGAGCCTCACCGGCGGCATGGCCATATCGCCCCTGCAGGAGACCGTCTCGGCAGCGGCAATCGACAACCAGGGTGTTGCCAAAATCAGCCTGACGATCAACGGCAAGGAAGTCGCTGTCGCCTATGGCAGCTCGATCAGCTACAAGTGGAATACCCGCAATCTGCCCAATGGCTCGTATGGCGTCACCGTGCGCGCATGGGACAACGCGGGCAATTCGATTAGCAAGACCGTCACGGTGAGCAAGACCGTCACGGTCAGGAAAAGATAAGCCTTACAGCAGCAAGCCTCTGCAGGCTCTCAAGGCGCCCTTCGGGGCGCTTTTTTTTGTGAATTACACTTTCTGACCCGGATGAGAAGGGCTTGGATTGAGCTAATGTTGCGCCTCGTCTTTTCCTTTGGGGGCAGGAACTTGTGGCCTGAGTCGGGACGAACTGGGAGCGTCGACGGCTAATACGACGCCTGCTGTCAGAAGGTCAAGTGCCGCTTCGTTCCTGGCCTCATCTGACGGTGGCGAAGCGGCTGGTGGTGTTCAGCAATTCCAGCACCAGTGCATGCAGCCGCCCCGGCGACTTCAGCATCGGCGTGCCGTCCGCGTCGTCGAACGCCCTGTCCGCGTGTGGCAACGAAAACTGCCCCGGCAGCACCAGCACCCCCAGCGTGTTCATCACCTGCCGCAGGTGCGGGAGCATGCGCATGCCGCCGAACTGGCCGGGCGAGGCGGCGAGCAGGGCGGCGACCTTGTTCTGGTAGGGCACCAGGCCCGACTCGCCCTGCCATTCGCGCGACACCCAGTCGATGGTGTTCTTCAGCAGCGGCGGGATCGAGCTGTTGTATTCCGGGCTGGCGATGAGGAAGGCATCGTGTTCCTTGAACAACGCCTTCAGCCGCAACGCGTTGGCGGGGATGCCGTCTTTTTCTTCCAGATCGCCGTTGTAGAGCGGCAGCGAGTAGTCGGCGAGGTCGATCAGGGTGACGTCGCCGCCGGCGGCGCGGGTGGCTTCGACCGCCACATGGATGAGCTTGCGGTTCCAGGAATCGCGGCGGGTGCTGCCGGCGAAGGCGAGGATTTTGGGCATGGTGTGTCCTTGCATTAACTGATATCGGATGGGTCTGGGTTCGTCGTGCCGGCGGCCAACGGCATAAAGGTTTTGCTTAACGACTTGTCGGAATTCTTTACAGCCGGCTGGCCGGGGTTTCGCGATCGAGCCGATTGTAGTGCCGCCCGCGCGTTTCAGGCGCCCGGCAGGTCGAACACGATGACCTCGCTGGCTTCGTGGGCCTCGGCTGTGATCGTGGTCTCGACGGTCAGCGCCACGGCGTCGCCGGCTTCCAGCGGATAGCCTTTAAGGGCGACCTTGCCGCGCGCCACCTGCAGCCAGGCGCGGCGGCCGGGCGCCAAATTCAGCGTGGCACTCTCACCCGCAGCCAGGCGCGCGGCATGGATGGCGGCGTCCTGATGGATCGTCGCCGAGCCGTCGCGGCCGTCCTTCGAGGCGATCACCCGGAAGCGTCCCTGCAACTCCTTCGCGTCGAAGGCGATCTGCTCGTAGCCGGGTTCCAGGCCGTAGGCGTCGGGCTCGATCCATATCTGCAGCAGATGCACCGGCTCGGCTTGCGAGGCGTTGAACTCGCTGTGGGCGATGCCGTGGCCGGCGCGCATGCGCTGCAGTTCGCCGGGGCGGATCACGCCACCGTTGCCGAGCGAGTCCTGGTGCTGCAACGCGCCTTCGAGCACCCAGGTGACGATTTCCATGTCGGCGTGGCTGTGCGTGGGAAAGCCGCCGCCAGGGGCGATGACGTCCTCGTTGATGACGCGCAGCGGGCCGAAGCCCATCCAGCGCGGGTCGCGGTAGCTCGCAAAGGAGAAGGTGTGAAAACTGTCGAGCCAGCCGTGGTTGGCGTGGCCGCGTTCATGGGATTTGCGCACGGTGAGCATGGTTTGTCTCCTGTTCGTTCAAGCGATGGGATCAATATAGGCGTGGTGTTTGCGAATAAAAACCGGCAGAATCTGCACAAGTCATTCAATATTTTCGAACATGTCGCTGACCCTGGATGCCCTGGCCGTACTCGATGCGATCGATCGCAGGGGATCGTTCGCCCGCGCCGCCGAGGAACTGGGGCGGGCGACGTCGAGCCTGACCTACGCGGTCCAGCAGCTCGAGGCCGAACTCGACGTCCTGCTGTTCGACCGCTCGGGGCACCGGGCGCGCTTCACCCCGGCGGGACGGGTGCTGCTGGAAGAGGGGCGTTCGCTGCTGGCGGCGGCCGAGAGTGTCGCCGGCAAGACCCGCCAGGCCGCGGGCGGCTGGGAGCC
>JBGSTQ010000416.1:0-2303 GCA_041736375.1 Thiobacillaceae bacterium | reverse complement strand
ATCACGCCGGTGGAAAACGGCAGCACGCTTTCGGCCGCACAGTCCATCAACTGCGCGACAGCTTCACAGGTCTGGTGCGCCCGCTTCAGGCCTTCCTCGCCGGTACCAGCGTTGGCGTTGCCGGTGTTGATCACCAGCGCGCGAATGTCGCCTCCCGCCAGATGCTGCCGGCACAGGGTGACGGGTGCGGCGCAGAAGCGGTTTTGGGTGAACACGCCGGCCACGGTGCTTCCGGGAGCCAGTTCGATCAGGGTGACATCGCGACGGCCCGGCTTCTTGATGCCGGCCGAGGCAATTCCCAGGCGAACGCCGGCGACAGGATGCAGGGAGGCGGGATCGGGAGCGGGAAGGTTGACGGGCATGGCGGCTAACCTGACAGGAAAGCCGCTATTTTAAGCCGGGTGCCGGACTACTGGGTGCGGCCAATCAGCCAGTTCACGACACGGCGAAACTCCGGACGCCAGGGCCAAACCGGGTCGAATTCGATCGACCTTGCCAGGGCGGCCAGCGAGATCAGGGAAAAAATCACGAACAGCAACTCCGACACCAGTTGCCGAAACGTCAGCGCACCCAGCGGGATGTCCAAAAATCCTGGGACAAAAAACAGGCTGGCAAAAGCAGCGAAGAGAAAGGCAGGCCCGAGATACATGATTTTCCGCGACCACTTGGAGTTGTTGTGAGCATTGTCAAGCAACCCCTGTGCCAGGCATCGGAAAGCAAGCAGCAACAGGCATTCCAGGCGGCAGGCCGGAACCTCGTGAGACGCCAGTGTAAATTAATCCGACAGCTATTTGCCGAGCGGGACCGTCGCCAGCTTGCGCAGGATTTCATGCGAAAGCGAATAAAACCGCGGGGTCGGACCCAGGTCTTCGTAAATCGGATCGCCGTAATCGTCCTCGGCGATGACTTGCTCGCCCGGAACGTAGGGCATGGCCACTTCCAGTTCATCGAGCGCCGCGCGTATCAGGTCGGCCATCAGTTCCGATTCGTTGCGGTTGCGGTACATGATGCGCAGGGCTTCGATGCGCGCCGCATCGCGCAGGGGCAACTGAACGGAATAGTTGCGTACAGCATCTGGGGCGTGGCCTGCGCTGCTCCAGCGATGTATCAGTTCGGCGATTCGCATGGTGTTCTCCCGCCTCGAATGTTTTTGTTATAGCAAAGGCAGGGGGAAGGCAAAGCGGCATCAGGACATGCGACGCCACACCAGCGTGCGGTTATTGACCGGCATCGAGATATCCTGCTGCAAAACCATTCCTTGCGTCCGCGCCAGGCTGTCAACGGCCTCGAAGTCGCGTATTCCGGAGGCCGGGTCGCGTTGCTTCAGCCAGCGGTCGAAACGCGCATTGCTGTCCGAGGTGAACTGGCCGTTGTAGTTGAACGGCCCGTACACTGCCAGCACGCCGCCCGGCTCGAGCACCGCGCCGACCCCGGCAAAAAATTTCTCGACTTCCGGCCAGCCGATGATGTGCAGGGTGTTGGCAGAGAACACCGCGTCATAGCGTCCGTGATGCCAGTCGCCGTCGTTGACGTCGAGCGCGATTGGCGGCAGGACATTGGGCAGTGCCGCCTCCATCAGCCACAGGCGGATGCCGGCATGGTGCCGGGGCAGGTCGGCGGTTTGCCACGTCAGGTGAGTCAGTTCGGCACCGAAATAAACCGCGTGCTGGCCGGTGCCGCTGCCGATCTCGAGCACCTTTCTGCGATCCGCGAACACCTGATGCAGTACCGCGAGGATGGGCGCACGGTTTTCCTCGCTGGACTCGGAAAATGGCTTGGCCTGCGAATTCAAAGTGTTCGCCCCGCCGGTTTCTTGCACTCGCAGCCGTATTCCAGGCCTTCGCGTGGCGCCGCCTTGCAGGAGAAGCTCTGCACGCCGAGATCGCCGCAATTCTGCTTGCACTGCAACTCCTTGTCCTGGCAGAAGCCGGCGTAGTCGGGCGCCGAGGGGGTCTCGCTGGAGCTCAGGGAGATGCAGCCGACCAGCGGCAGGGCGAGGAGAAGGGCAGGCAGTGATTTCATTGGTGTTCTCCGGTAGGTCAAATGGCAGTAGGGCCGGGCAGCCGACTATGGTTCGATTTTACAGGCTGAGCAAGCGTCCATCGCCCAGCAGCAACGCCGCGCGCACCGCCTTGTGCGGCCACAGCTGCGCCGCCGCATCGGCGTAGCGGACGAGTTGGGGGCGGTGCCGCGCCAGCAGTTCTTCCGGCGCCAGGCGCGTGTCCACTGCGCCGGTCTTGTAGTCCAGAATCCAGACTTCGTCGGCGAATTCGACCACGCGGTCGAGGCGCTGCAACTGGCCG
>JBGSTQ010000404.1:0-12323 GCA_041736375.1 Thiobacillaceae bacterium | reverse complement strand
CGCCGGCGGATGCTGGCGCGGCAAGCGCCAGTAGGCGGCGAACAGCAACGCCCAGATCATGGCGAAGCCGAACAGCGAGTTGAGCGCCTTCAGTACATGCGCGTTGCCGGTGCCGATGAAGTCGTTCTGAGCGAGGAAGGTCAGGGTGGTCTGCGCCAGCGCGGCCACCCCCATGAGCAGGAACAGCACCGGCAGGATGATCAGAGGCAGCACCCACGACAGCACCAGATTGCGTTTGATCTGGTCGGGGAAAATGATGCGGAACGCCCCCTGCATGGTGTTGACCAGCCCGCGCGACGACAGCAGCAGGGTGACGAGGCCGACGCCGCCGGCGGCGAGCTGGGTCTGGCGCGGAATGAAGCCGAGGGCGGTGAGGTTTTCCAGCTGCATCTGGTTGTAGAGCGCCGCCATCAGGATGGTGGCGGGTATCGAGTTTTCGGCGATGCGGCCGAGCAGTTGCAGGGCGTAGCTCAGCAGCAGCAGCAGCGGGGTGGCGGAAAGCAGGAAATAGAATGCTGTCGCCGCGGCGTGGTTCTGCAGGCCGTTCTGGAAGAACAGTCGCCAGGTGGTGTAGGCCAGTTGCAGCAGCCAGCCGAGGGTGCCGCGGGCGGGGGGCAGGGCGGCAGGTCGTCGAATCATGGCGCTAGCCTACCCGCGCCGGACTCGCTACGCCAGCGCGGCGGCGATGCGCTTCAGCGCCTTTTCCAGATTGGCCTGCGAGGTGGCGAACGACAGGCGGATGTAGCCTTCCGCGCCGAAAGCCGAGCCGGGGACGACGGCGACGTCGGCGCTCTCCAGCAGGTATTCCGAAAACGCGATGTCGGTCGGCGCTTCGATGATGTCGCGGGCCAGCAGGTTCATGATCGCGGGGCGGACATCGGGGAAGGCGTAGAATGCGCCGCCGCTGTCGACGCAGTGAAAGCCGGGGATGGCGTTCAGCGCATCGACGACATAGCGGTGTCGCGACTTGAAGGCGTCGAGCATCGGGGTGATGCAGCCCTGGTCGCCGTTGAGCGCGGCTTCGGCAGCCCACTGCGAGATCGAGGTGGGGTTGGACGTCGACTGCGACTGCACGTTGGTCATCGCGCGCAGGATGGCCTCCGGTCCCGCGGCATAGCCGATGCGCCAGCCGGTCATCGAATAGGCCTTCGACACGCCGTTCAGCACCAGGGTGCGGGCGTAGAGGTCGGGGCAGACGTTGAGGATGTTGACGAAGGGCGCATCGTCGAGCCGGATGTGCTCGTACATGTCGTCGGAGGCGATCAGCACCTGCGGATGTTTGCGCAGCACTGCACCGAGCGCCGCGAGTTCGTCGCCGCTATAGACCGCGCCGGTGGGATTGGACGGGCTGTTGATGACGACCATGCGCGTTTTCGGCGTGATCGCCGCCTCGAGCTGCGCCGCGGTGATCCTGAAGCCCTGGTCGATGCCGGCCTCGATGATCACCGGCTTGCCGTCGGCGAGGATGACGATGTCGGGGTAGGACACCCAGTAGGGCGCAGGGATGATGACCTCGTCGCCGGGATTGACCACGGCCTGCACCAGGTTGAAGAAGCTCTGCTTGCCGCCGCACGACACCAGGATCTGCTTGGGCGTGTAGTCCAGCCCGTTGTCGCGCTTGAACTTGGCGATGATCGCCGCCTTCAGGCTGGGGGTGCCGTCGACCGCCGTGTATTTGGTAAAGCCCTTGTTGATGGCCGCGATCGCCGCGTCCTTGATGTGCTGCGGCGTGTCGAAATCCGGCTCGCCGGCGCCGAGGCCGATGATGTCGCGTCCGGTCGCCTTGAGCGCGGCGGCGCGGGCGGTGACCGCCAGGGTGGGAGAGGGTTTGATGGCCTGAACGCGGCGCGAGAGTTCCACTGTCTATCCTTCATGCACCTGTTATCGGCAGGTGCTAATATCAATCAATTTTGCCGCGCGATTTTACCTGTGTTCGTCACCTTCCCCAATAGTCCGTACCGTCTGTTTGAGCCCTTTCCGCCGGCGGGCGACCAGCCGGCCGCGATCGAGAAGCTGGTCGAGGGCATCGAGGACGGCCTGGCGTTCCAGACCCTGCTGGGGGTGACCGGCTCCGGCAAGACCTACACCATGGCCCATGTCATCGCCCGCCTCGGACGGCCGGCGCTGATCATGGCGCCGAACAAGACCCTGGCGGCACAGCTGTATTCCGAAATGCGCGAGTTTTTCCCGGAAAACGCGATCGAGTATTTCGTTTCCTACTACGATTATTACCAGCCCGAGGCCTACGTGCCGGCGCGCGACCTGTTCATCGAGAAGGATTCGAGCATCAACGAGCATATCGAGCAGATGCGCCTGTCGGCGACCAAGTCGCTGCTGGAGCGGCCGGACACGGTGATCGTCTGCACCGTGTCGGCGATCTACGGCATCGGCGACCCGTCCGATTACCACAGCATGATCCTGCTGCTGCGCGAAAACGAGAAGATGAGCCAGCGCGACGTCATCGCGCGGCTGACGCAGATGCAGTACGAGCGTAACGACGTCGAATTCTCGCGCGGCCATTTTCGGGTGCGCGGCGACGTCATCGACGTCTTTCCGGCGGAACACGCCGAGACTGCGATCCGCGTCGAGCTGTTCGACGACGTGGTCGAATCCCTGCACCTGTTCGACCCGCTGACCGGCAAGATCCTGTCGAAGGTCGGGCGCTTCACCGTGTTCCCGTCGAGCCATTACGTCACCCCGCGCGAAACCACCCTGCGCGCCATCGAGGCGATCAAGGTCGAACTGCGCGAGCGGCTGGAGTGGTATTACGCCAACAACAAGCTGGTCGAGGCGCAGCGGCTGGAACAGCGCACCCGCTTCGACCTCGAGATGATGGTCGAGCTGGGCTTCTGCAAGGGCATCGAGAACTACTCGCGGCACTTGTCGGGACGCAAGCCGGGCGAGCCGCCACCGACGCTGATCGACTACCTGGCGAAGGACGCGCTGATGTTCATCGACGAATCGCACGTCACCGTGACGCAGGTCGGCGGCATGTACAAGGGCGACCGCTCGCGCAAGGAAAACCTGGTCGATTACGGCTTCCGCCTGCCGTCGGCGCTCGACAACCGCCAGCTCAAGTTCGAGGAATTCGAGGCGCTGATGCCGCAGACCGTGTTCGTTTCGGCCACCCCGGCCAAGTACGAGGCCGAACATTCCGGCCAGGTGGTCGAGCAGGTGGTGCGCCCGACCGGACTGGTCGATCCGGTGGTCGAGGTGCGCCCGGTCGGCACGCAGGTCGACGACCTGATGAGCGAAGCGCGAAAGCGCCTCGCCGTCGGCGAGCGCGTGCTGGTGACGACGCTGACCAAGCGCATGGCCGAGGATCTCACCGACTACCTCGCCGAGCATGGCATCAAGGTGCGCTACCTGCATTCCGACATCGATACCGTCGAGCGCGTCGAGATCATCCGCGATTTGCGGCTGGGCGTTTTCGACGTGCTGGTCGGCATCAACCTGCTGCGCGAAGGGCTGGATATTCCCGAGGTCTCGCTGGTGGCGATCCTCGACGCCGACAAGGAGGGATTTCTGCGTTCCGAGCGCTCGCTGATCCAGACCATCGGACGCGCTGCCCGCCATCTGCACGGCAGCGCGATCCTGTATGCCGATAAAATAACCGAGTCGATGCGGCGGGCGATGGACGAAACCGAGCGCCGCCGCAACAAGCAGATCGCCTTCAACAGCGAGCACGGCATTATCCCGCGCGGCGTGGTCAAGCGGATCAAGGACATCATCGACGGCGTGTATGACGCCGATTCCGCGCGGATGGAACTCAAGGCCGCGCAGACCGTGGCCGCATACAAGGTCATGGACGAGAAGTCGCTGACCCGCCAGGTCAAGCGTCTGGAAAAGGACATGATGGAAGCGGCGAAAAATCTGGAATTCGAAAAAGCGGCGGAACTTCGGGACCAGTTGAAGGAACTTAAACAGGTGTTATTTGGCGTGGAAGAACATGACTAAGGTTTTATTCGTCTGCATGGGAAGCAAAACCGAAAGCATGTAACCACGCCGTTTCAAGCCTATTCGTTATCGTTATCGTTATCGGTAAATTTTCCCGCTTTAATATCTGCCTCGTTATCTGTCTTGCTTCTCGCAGGGTCGTTAAGCTACGGTTAAACGACTTTCAGACAGCCCCGCCCCGCCAGAATCGATCACAACGCGATTAAATCGCCCGGTTGATACCTTCCCCTATACCACGCACAAAAAACCCGCCACGCGGGCGGGTGTTCGGGGTGGTGCTGTTGGGGATCAGGCGGCTTCGCCTGGTATTAGGCGGCATTCATCGAGCAGGCGCCGCGTCTCCAACTCGATTTCCTTAATTTTGTCGGGCAGCCCGCGTAGTAAGTAGAGCAGCTTGTTCTGCGCCTCGATCACGTCGTCCTTGTCGCCGCATTGCATCCCCATAAGCACATCGTCCATAAGGGACAGCGCGGTTTTAATGTCGCCGGCCTCGGCGTCGATATTGCTCGCGATGTTGTGAACCGTGGGTAGAATCGTGTCAGCCATTGTCGTGTTCCTCGTAAACATGATGGTGGTTAGGGGGCCAGGCGTTAGCGCGCTTGGTTTCCCCGCTCATCCAACGGTGCGTTGGACGTCTTTATCCTACGCCACACGAAACCAAAAGCAAACCGCCCCCAATTTTTCCGCGCGATTTTTTCAGACTGCAATAAAGCCGCGCTGCCGTTTCCCGTGGTGATGCCACGCGGAACAGCCGAGCAGGTGCGTCAGGATCGCCGGCGTGCGGTTTTCTCGGGTTGGGTGGTGCCGTGGCCTATCCGCACCAGGTCGACCAGCTGCAGCGCGTCGACCATCACCACGGTGGCGTCGATCACCACGATGGCGAGTTGAATGGGTGCCGGCCACGCACCTTATGGTGCTTCCGGCTCTAGGGTCTGTGGGCCTTCCACATTCCCCAGCACTCAAGGCCCGCGCGGCCTGAGTTCGTTACACGGTCAATTCGGCATATCGCGCGCGGTACGCATCAAGCCTGGGCGTTGCCTTGGCGACGATGCGCGGCGCGTTGCGGTACTTGCTGAGGTCAAAACAGGCCGCCATCCGCATGGGTTCCATGATCTCGTCGACAAAACCGAGCGCTTTCGCGTCGGCTGCGGTGAGCCAGGTTTCCTCATCCATCATTGCAAGCAGCCGTTCGGCCTCGATGCCGGTCTTTTTGGCGTAGACGTCGACAAGCTGCCCTTGTACCTGTTCCAGCGTCGCGGCCTGCTTGCGCAGCGCGGCGGCGTCGCCGTGCATCAAGGTCGTGGCGTTGTGAATCATCAACATTCCGTTACTCGCCATGCGGATGGGGCGGCCAGCCATCGCCAGGACAGAAGCGATTGATGCCGCTATGCCGTCGATCTCGATCGCCACGGGTGCGCGGTGCTTGTTGATGGCGGCCATGATCGCCAGCCCCTCGAAGATCGAACCGCCCGGGCTGTTGATGTGTACCGTAACCGGGCCGGTGGCCTTCGCCAGCTCGCCGGCAAACCATGCCGCCGTCACGCTGCCAAGGCCGATCTCGTCATACAGGAAAATATTGTTCATGCTGCATCCCTCTCAAAAAAACCCAAGGCCTTGCGGCCCTGGGTGATTTGCTGCAGATCGTTAGCTGCGGGTTGCCAGCGTGACGAACGGGCTCAGCGTAGAGGTGCCGTTGCGCGGCGTGATGGCCGAGCCGAGCAGCGGCAGGCCGTCCACGCGCATGGTGAGCCTGAAATAAATCTCATCGCTCTTGAAGCCCACGGAAGTGTCGACTGCCAGCCGCGCTTCGCCGCGGATGCCGACAAGGTACTGGCTCAGATCCGCCAGCACGATATCGCCCACGGTGCCAAGTTGCTGGCAACGATCCGAGACAATCAGCGGGCGGCCCAACAGGGACATGCTGCCGTCTGCATTGACCGTGAACCAGCCAGGGCCAAAACCGCCCACGTTCTCCGTGCCTGCCACGTTCTGCACCTTGACAGCCATCACGAACAGCGAAGCCAGCACGCTGGAATGACACATCCAAACGGCCTTGGCGAAACTGCCAGGGGCCAGGCGCGCGACCATCCCGGCCAGGTTGGTCGGTGTGACCGTCGCCGCCACTTGGCTCGAATCCTTCGCCACACTCACGGCGCAAGGCGCATTGACGATGCCGAGCGCCTCACCCGCGCCGCTGCCGTTCAAGAACAGGTCGTCAAGCTTTTGGCTCAACGAATCCTGCATGAACTTTTTCAGCAGCATGTCGAATACGGGCCCGCCGTCCTCCATCAGTTCGGCGGTCGTCGGCACCAGGATCATCAGCTTTTTGGCGGTCAACTGGACGGTTCGCACCAGGCCCGTCTGCGCGGTGCCTTCTGTGCCTTCGCTTCGCGCTTCGGGCTCCAGGCCTGCCAGGCTAGAGGCGCGGTTCGTCGCGTCAAACATGGGAAGGGTCATGGCACCGGACGTCATCGGAATTACGGTCGCGCGGGGGCGGATCGCTTCCTCCTGCAGGCTGCCGTCGACCAGGCCAGCCAGGAAGCCCGGCGGGACGTAGAACCCGCCATCGGCCCCGACGCCGCCACTCATGCCGGTGGCGTTCTGGAACAGGCGCGGATCGTTGCTGTAAACAGCGCGGGCGAAGTCGCCCAGATTTTCAAAGCGGCTGGTGTCCGTGGCGTTGCGGAACATCGCGGCAAACGACTTGCTGCCGGTGATGACAGCAGGTGCACCAAGCGGTGCCGTTGCGGCGGCCTGCAGCGGTGCGCCGTTGCGGTTGGCGATGGCCTGCGGGCCGATCTTGCGGCCTGCAGACTTGAAGCCATCGATCTCGTTCTGGAACTTGGCGAAGCTGTCCATCTGCTTGTCGGTGAAGTCCAGTTCATCGTCGGTCAGGTCGCGGCCTTCGTTCTGGGCTTTGGCTTCCAGGGCGCGGGCGCGGGCTAACGCGCTGTTTGCCTTGGATTGAAGCGCCATGATCTCGGCCTGGGCAGATTCGGAATGGTTTTTTGCCCAATCGGGCACGGTGTTAGTGGCTTGCATGTGTGTTGCTCCTGTCACATGCGCGGTCGGCCAAGGGTGATTGTGGCAACATCCGCGCGAACGAAAATATCCACCAGGTGGTGGGCGTTACTGGCTGATTGCGGATGCTGCCGATGTTCGGGTGCCAGGATGGCGGCGGGCGGTTGTCGGATTTCTCGGACGGCCTGCGGCCTGGGCGGCCAAACTTTGGGGAGCGGTGCCAGTGCGACCAGATTATCAAATATCACGGCGGAGTCAATGCAGATTGCCGGCCATCTTCGCCAGGGAAACCTTTTTCCCATCGCTACCGGTCAGGAAAATTTCAGCGGCGCCCCTGGTGTGGTCGACCGCTGCGGCGATGCCGGCGCCGTTTTTCAGCAGGCTATCGACAAGTTTTTTTTGCAGATCCGGCAGGCGGTTTAGAACGTCAGTGATCGCGGCGCCCAGCGCCCGGGCTTCGTCATCCTCGAGCGCGGCGCGCCAGAGTGTGCCGGTTACGTCGACGCCGTCCAGGGTGGCAGCGGTGGTGCCGCTGCCGGGATCGTATGTCGACACCACGGCGGCGCCGGAATCGATGGCATTTATGACTTTCGCTTGCGTGTCGTTTGACAGCAGCTTGTCGAAGCGGCTCAGATAGGTACGGTTCAGAATTTCAATCATGTTTGTCTCCAATAGCCTGGGGTGAGTGACGGCGAAGCGGCTCAGGCGCGCCACAATTACCTTGGTTGCGTTTTCTCGGGCTGGGTGAGGGTTGGGTGTCTCCCAGCCGTGTTGCGCTTTTCATGCTTCGTTCTCGTCTTATTTCATCAGGGAGCCAATGCTCTGGTTTTCAGAACCGCCAACCAGCTCCAGCTGGATTTGCGTCGTCTGCGGTGCAACTCGGGTGCGAGCGGATGGAGAAAGCCCGAACTCTGTACACAGCGACTTGTACGTCTCGATTGCCTTGTTCGACACAGCCACCCAAGGCGACTGCACGGGGAAGCCGTTCGGGGTTTTGACGAACAATCCTTGGCCGTCGACGGCCGCCGCCTTTTCGATCATCTGTTCGGCCTCGATCCATCGCGCCCAGGTGCTGCACAGCATGGCCAACAGACCACGGTCGACTTCCGCGATCATTCCGCAGCGGTGCAACTCGACGGTGACGCGCTTCCATTCCCGGCGCGCCTCGCCCTTCAGATTGGCCGGGCAGCGCGGGATCCGTGCTTCTGGCGAGAATTGGTCTAAACGCAATGGTCGCCTGCCCGGATTGCCCGTAAGTAATTTGAGTGCGGTCGGTTTCGGTTTTCTGCCTTGCATGATTTACCTCCTGAAAATGTCAATGGTTGCTGCTTGCTTAACCCCCCCCTATGCCAATTTCGCACGGAGAGAAAATCTACTTTGGGCACGGTCTAGCGCGTGAGGCCGCAGAGATTGAAGCCGCCCCCCCCCATACCCCAGACAGTTGGTCGAAGTGATGGCAACTCATCGCGCGCTCGCTCTCCGTCGACCGCTGCGCCCCACTATCCCAACAATCCGGGCCGGGGATTTTTTGTTGGGGGTAGTGGTAACTACATTGTTTCCGTCTGACGGAATGGTGAGAGTGCCAAAAAGTGCCGTTTTCGTTCCGTCTGACGGAATGGTGAGAGCCTTTGCCATTCCGTCTAGCGGAACAGTACCGTTCCGTCTGACGGAACAGAGCTTGCGTTTTACTGTTCGCTTTGCCGCGTTGCGCTTGATCGTCGGCGGCTTGTCATCCTTGCCCGTGGTGGTCGGGTTCATCATCAGATATTCGCCCGGGTGGTACTGATTGCCCTTGATGTGCAGCCCCACAAAATTGGTTATTGGCAGCCAGGTAAGCGCGTAAAGATCCGGGCCGGTATTCAGCCCGCCCTCTTTTGTCTTGACGATCAGCCCGCGCTCTAGTGCTTCCTGCTTGGACTTCTGGATCCCGCCCGCCGATGCCCAGCCGCGTTTCGACAGCCAGGACGTAGCGAGCTGCAGGTGTCCGTTATTGCTGCCGCTGTGCTGCCGGATCAGCTCGAACAGAAGCGAGCGAGTCGGGTGCGATGCGCCCATAAACGCGACAGAATCGAGCAGGCTATGCGGAACCGCTGAATAGCGGCCTGATATGGTTTCTGCTGGTTTCTTTTTCTTCGCCATCACCAGCCCCGCAGATAGGAAAAAACCGCGCGGAAATAGGCGGCCAGCAGAGCCGGCCATGCACGGGTCATCATGTGCATAGCGTCAGGCCTGGGCGGTTGGATCGGCAGCGGTGGCGGCTTGAACCTGAGCCTTTAGCAAGGCATCGCGGAGCGGCTGCAGCAGATCGAGCGGGATCGTTAAGCCCTTGCGAGTCGGTATGCGCTTGCCGGCATAGTTGGCATATAGCCGCAGGTCGACATATTGCGCGTTGCGGTAGTTGCTAAGGCGTACATGGAATTCCTCGCCAGCGTTCTTATGGATAACGGCGACGATCTCGGCCTGCGCGGTGCTATGATTTGGTTCTGCTGTTTCGATGTGGGCCGCGTACTCTGGCTGGAGTAGCGCGGCCTTTTCTTTTGCTGTTCTCATGGTGCCGCCCCTTACGCTGCGCGCTTGTTGCGCCGTGGATGGTAGGGTGTAGAGGCGGCGCGCTGATTTAGCCACTCGACTGCATCTTCGGTGCGTATGTAGCGGCGGCGGCCTATCAGAAAAAACTTTGGGGCGGGTTCTTCGCGCGCGACCAGCTCGGCGGTAGAAGCGGGCAGATCCAGCAGGCCGGCGAAAAGCTCCTCGAACGTGAGGGCCGGCTTTGCCATGAGCTGCGCCGGCAGGGCTGCTTCGTTTGATTCGTTGGATTCGGTGTTCATCTGTCAGGCCTCTTAAATAACCTGAGCCAAGATTAGCACCTGTAAGCTACTGATATTAAAAGAATAATTAGAGGAAACCCGAGCTAGGTTATTTCCGATTTCTGATTTGTTCTAACGCGGCCTGTATGGCTGCATCGTCTATAGGCAAACCGTCGGCCTTGCCGTTCCTAATGTCGGAGCATTTGCGCGCTATCGCCTGCCGCCTTTTCTCCGCTCTAGGACTGTGCCCAGATTCAACAGCCCACAAACCCGCCTTTATGGGGATCCGGTGTTCATCCTTCAGCACGGCGACAATGCTTGCTTGCCGGGTTGTTTGCCATGCCTCCGGTCTGCCACCGTCAGAACATGAATCCCAAACCTCAGCACCAAAAATATCCCCATGAAGCCACTCAAGCGCATTGATTATTTGCCCTCTGATTTCATCAATGGGCGTTGTTCTTTCAGTCAATGCATCGATCAAAAGCTGCAGCTCGTCGAGTGTTGGGCGGTGCGGCCCTGGTTGCTGCTTGTTGGTTCTCATGGCAGATCCCCAACGATCCGCGCCAGCTCGCCGGCCCATAACACGGCAGCATCTTTGCGCTCGTCCTCGTAGGCGTGGCGGTTGTAGGTCGCCAGCACTCCGCCAAGGGTGTGGTTTAGCATCTTCTCGATCACCAGCGGATCGACGCCTAGGCCGGCTAGACGGGTTGCAAAGGTTCTCCGCAGGTCGTGGGGTGTCCAGGTCACTTTCGCGGTGTTCCTGAGCCTTGCCTGTACGGCTGTATTGCTGCGCTGTGCAAACAGATATCCGTCGTAGTCGCCGGCCAGCTCAAGCGCCATCGGCGGCAGGTAAACCCAATGGGGGCGGCTGGATTTGTTCTCAGGAATTTGCAGAACATCGCCGTTAAGGTTGTCGTCGGTTGCTGCCTGCGCTTCGCTAATTCTCAGGCCGGTAAGCAACAGGAATTTGAGCAGGGGAGCATGGTCGTGCCGATCCTTCCAAAGTGCCTGGATCTCGGCGTCGGACAGCACACGATCCCTAGATTTTTCCTCTCCGCCTGCAACTGCGGTTGTGGTGTTCTCAAGTGGGCTGCGCTCGATGTATCCGCGCTCAACGGCATACTTGAGGGCAAGCTTCCAACTTGATAAGCAGCGGTTAGCGGCAACAGGTGCAACGTCGGCATACTCGACCAGAATATCGGTCAGGCGTTTTGTGGTGAGTTGTGACAACGGGGTGTTGCCGGCTTCGGTCTTGCCTCGATTGACATAAACTTCTATGTTCTTCGTCACCTTGTAGCGTGGCTCGATCCGACGCTGGAACCATTCATCCAGCATCGCGCCAAAAGTGACGGAGTCGGGGAGGGCGCGCTTATCCAGCTCGGCAGCCTTGCTGCGTGCCACTGCCAGAGTGACGGCGGGCCACTCGCCAAGGTTGCGGGTTTTCCAGGTGCCGCCCTTGCGGCTGCGGTATAGCCAGCTTCGGCGCCCGCTGGGGTAGCATCGCAGGTACAGGCCGCGCTCGTCGCTAATTAGCTTTTCTTTGTCAGGGTCTTTGAGCTTGCGGATGGTGGTTTCAGTGAGTGCCATAGCGTTATCCCGTTATCACTCCGTTATCGATAACGTTAGTTTAACTGATATTTACTTTGGCACAACTGCTGTTAAAGCAATGAAATATAAGGGTATGGGGTATGACTAGGGTTCTTTTCGTTTGCATGGGAAACATCTGTCGCTCGCCCATGGCGGAAGGCATTTTTCGCAAGGCGGTGCAGCAGGCCGGCCTGGCTTCCCGGATCGAGGCCGACTCGGCAGGAACGCACAGCTACCACGTCGGCGATCCGCCCGATCCGCGGGCGCAGCAGGCAGTGCGCCGACGCGGCGCGGATATCAGCAGCCTTCGCGGTCGCCAGGTTTCCGAGCACGATTTCGGCGAGTTCGACTATATCCTGGTGATGGACGGAGCGAATTACAACCATCTGATCCGTCGCGCGCCCGCGCATCATCATGACAAGATCAGGCGGCTGCTTTCGTTCAGTCGCAAATATCCGAATCTGGATGTGATGGATCCCTACTATGGGGGCACCGAGGGATTCGAGGAAAATCTCGACATGATCGAGGATGCCGTGGACGGACTGTTGAAGGAAATTGCCGGCGAATCGGGCGAGTCATTCCGACGACTTGGCTGAACAGCAAGCTTGAATGACAAGGGCCGCATGATGCGGCCCTTGTCATTTGTTGCTAGCGATCAGATCACTGCGGAGGCTGGGTTTCCACCTGCACCAGCGGCTCCTGGATGTCCGCCACCTGCGGACGGGTGCGTCGGCGGGTCGGGTGCGGTGTAGACGAAGCAGCGGACGCGGCAAGCTCTGCAATCGCAGCGGTCGTTTCGACCTGCATCAGGCTGACCGCTTCAGCATCCGCGGGCTTGTTCGTGGGACGCCGGCGGCGGCGCGAACGCTGCGGCTCGCTCGAGGCCGCGGGCGCTTCAATCGCGGCTCCCTCGGTCTCGACCTGCTGCAACCCTTCGGCGGAGTTGGCCAG
>JBGSTQ010000364.1:0-2031 GCA_041736375.1 Thiobacillaceae bacterium | reverse complement strand
GAGTCGGGCTTCGCGTTCTGGATCGAGGCAGCGGACAGCGCCGCCGCCCGCGCCCAGGCCGAGGTCCTGCTGCGCGTCATCGCCGGGCAGCCACAGGAAATAAGCGGCATCCGCTATCAGGTCAAGGCTGACGCCGGCCTGATGTGGGCAACGGACTGCCTCAGCCCCGAAACCTATTACGACAACGCCAACGCCGCCAGCGTCCGCGCTCGCGAATCCGGCACGCCCATCGTGGAATACAGCAGCGAGGCCGGGGACAGCAGCGTGCTGGCGCTGGCACAGTGGGCGCACGACCTGACCACCATCCTCGCCGACAACCTGCTCAGCCTCAGTTGCCAGCCGGTGGTCAATACAGCCGATGCCCGCAAGGACGCCGATCCGCTGTACTTCGAAGTGCTGATAAGCCCGACCACTCTCGAGCAACGCAGCATCGCCACACGCGACCTGATCGCCGTCGCCGAACGCCTGCAACGCATCACCGAAATCGACCGCTGGGTGGTGAGAAGCATCCTGCAATGGCTGCGCGATCACGCCGACAGTGTCGCCCGGTTCGGCGGTTTCTCGATCAACCTGTCCGGTCAATCGGTCAACAATCCACTGTTCCTGAAATTTCTGCTGTCCGAACTGGCGCGCGGCGACGTGCCAGGCGAAAAACTGATATTCGAGATCAGCGAGACCGAGGCGGTCGAGGGCCACGCCCATACCCAGAATTTCATGCGACAGCTGCAGCGCCATGGCTGCCGCTTCACCCTCGACGAGTTCGGTCCCGGTTCGAGTTCCTACACCACGCTCAAGAGTCTGAAGCTGGATTTCCTGAAGCTCGACCGCGCGCTGGTGCGCGAGTTGTCCTCCAGCATGATCGACGAAGCCCTGGTCGGTTCCATCGTGGAAACCGGCAGCTTCCTGGGCATCAAAACGGTGGCCTGTTTCGTCGAGGATGCAGATACCCTGGCCAAACTGGGCGAGATGGGGATCGACTGCGTGCAGGGGTATTTGATCGGGGGACCGAGGCCACTGGAGAGTCTGGCGTAACGCTACTCCTCTGCTCCGTTCGCGCCTGTCGAAGCGCTCTTGGCTGTAGCGAGATTCTTCGCAAGACAACCAGTCGTTGGCCGGGGGTAGCCCGGCGGCTAGTCACTTTCTTTGCTGTGCGGCAAAGAAAGTAACCCAAGAAAACGCACCCCGACATCCCCGCCCTTCGGGTTCCCGAAAATCGAACCTGCCGGACGGACTGTAAGGGGAATAAAGTCACAACCAAGTCGGCGATGACTGGAAGTTTTGAATACTTGCCTGAGGTATCCGATGCAATGACCGAACAGCATTGCGTCGTATTTTCAATCCAACCTCACGCCGTCCCGCCCACCGTCAGCCCATCGATCCGCAGCGTCGGCTGGCCCACGCCGACCGGCACGCTCTGGCCTTCCTTGCCGCAGGTGCCCACGCCCGAATCCATTTCCATATCGTTGCCAATCATGCTGACGCGCGTCAGCACTTCGGGGCCGTTGCCGATGAGAGTGGCGCCCTTGACCGGGTAGGTGATCTTGCCGTCCTCGATCATGTAGGCCTCGGCAGCGGAAAAGACGAATTTGCCGCTGGTAATGTCGACCTGGCCGCCGCCGAAGTTGACGGCGTAGAGGCCCTTTTTCACCGAGGCGATGATTTCGTGAGGGTTCCTGTCGCCGCCGAGCATCAGGGTGTTGGTCATGCGCGGCATGGTCAGATGCGCATAGGATTCGCGCCGCGCGTTGCCGGTGATCGCCATGCCCATCAGGCGCGCATTCATCATGTCCTGCATGTAGCCGGTGAGGATGCCGTCTTCGATCAGCACGGTGCGCTGGGTGGGGTTGCCTTCGTCGTCGACGTTCAATGAACCGCGGCGCAGCGGGATGGTGCCGTCGTCGACGACGGTCACACCGGGAGCGGCGACGCGTTCACCGATACGGCCAGAAAACTCCGAGCTGCCCTTGCGGTTGAAGTCGCCCTCCAATCCGTGACCGATCGCTTCGTGCAGCAGGATGCCGGGCCAGCCGG
>JBGSTQ010000356.1:0-6833 GCA_041736375.1 Thiobacillaceae bacterium | reverse complement strand
GCAAGGGCGTGCTGCGACGCCGCGGCCGCGAGGTCGCCTTGATCGCGTTTGGCAGCCTCGTCGCCCCTGCCCTCAAGGCGGCCGAAACGCTGGACGCCAGCGTGGCCGACATGCGCTTTGTCAAACCGATCGATCTGGGGTTGCTGAAGGAACTCGCCCAGGGCCACCGGCTGCTGGTCACCCTCGAGGAAAATGCTGTGGCCGGCGGAGCCGGAGCGGCGGTTGCCGAAGCGCTGGCGGAACGCGGTCTCCGTGTTCCGGTCCTTCATCTTGGATTACCCGACCGTTTCATCGAGCACGGCGACCCGGCGAAAATGCTCGCTGGCTGCGGTCTGGATGCCCCCGGAATCGAAGCCCGAGTACGCGAGGCTTTGAGCCTATTACCCAGCTGAAGGGGACGCCGATTTTCAGCCGCCACGAGTTCGCTCGAAATCGTATGCCTGAGTAGTTTACTCAACTATTATTGCAGTTTATACTGAGTCTAAACTGTACCCGACATCAGGAGCTGCCATGAACCAGATTTGCGACACCGCCGTTTGCATGCCCGACGTGCAAAGCTCGGCCGATACGCGCCAGATCGCCATCAACAAGGTGGGGATCAAGAGCATTCGCCACCCGGTTCGCGTAGCCGACAAGAACGATGGCGTCCAGCACACCGTCGCGACCTTCAACATGTACGTGTACCTGCCGCACAACTTCAAGGGCACGCACATGTCGCGCTTCATCGAAATCCTCAACACCCGCGAGCGCGAGATCTCGGTCGAGAATTTCGACGGCATGCTGCGCCATATGGTCGACCGCCTGGAAGCCGAATCCGGACACATCGAAATGACCTTCCCCTACTTCGTCAACAAGACCGCCCCGATTTCCGGCGTGCAAAGCCTGCTGGACTACGAAGTGACCCTGATCGGCGCCATCGAGAAAGGCCAGTACACCCATACGACCCGTGTCGTCGTCCCGGTCACCAGCCTCTGCCCGTGCTCGAAAAAGATTTCCGACTACGGCGCCCACAACCAGCGCTCGCATGTCACCGTCACCGTGCGCACCAATGGTTTTCTGTGGATCGAGGATCTGGTGCGCAAGGTCGAGGATCAGGCCTCCTGCGAACTCTTCGGACTGCTCAAACGCCCTGACGAGAAATACGTCACCGAACGCGCCTATGACAATCCAAAGTTCGTCGAGGACATCGTGCGCGACGTCGCCGCCGCGATGAACGCCGAGCCCTTGATCGACGCCTACGTGGTCGAGGCGGAGAACTTCGAGTCCATCCACAATCATTCCGCCTACGCGCTGATCGAACGTGACAAGACCCAACAGGGCTGATCTCGAAGTCTTGGCCCGTCCGCTGTCCGATCCCCTGCGGGGCCCCTCGGACAACGCTCCCGGGACATACTCCTCGCCCCTCCACAATCATTCCGCCTACGCGCTGATCGAACCTGACAAGACCCAACAGGGCTGATCTCGAAGTCCTGTCCCGTCCGCTGTCCGATCCCCTGCGAGGCCCCTCGGACAACGCTCCCGGGACATACCCCTCGCCCATCCACAATCATTCCGCCTACGCGCTGATCGAACCTGACAAGACCCAACAGGGCTGATCTCGACGAAATAATCGCCATGCTTAATAAACAAGGCCTGCAGACGCAGGCCTTGTGTTTTGTTACCGCAGCGAAAGTCAGTAGCGTTGTGTCAGCGTCATGGTCTGCCCGTCGCGCCTCATTTCCATGCGGTTGAGAAAGCTCATTCCCAACAGGGGGACACTCAAGCCGGCTTCCACCACCAGACCTTCCACCTGATTGAGGGTAATGGTTCCGAGCTTGACGGTATTGAAGGTCACCCGCCAGGCAGGCACCGCGCCCGCCGCGGTATTGACCAGACTAGCCTGTCCCGCCTTGTAGTTGAGGCCCATGCGTTGCGCTTCTGCGGCGTTGATCGCAATGGAAGTCGCGCCGGTATCGACCAGAAACGTGATCGGGTAGCCATTGATCGACCCGCCGGCGGCAAAGTGTCCGCGTGCGTCAGCGGTCAGCGACACGCTGGCGCGCTGACCGGCCTGCGCGCCGCCCGTGTGGGACTGCCCCATACCCAGCACACGACGCTGCCCGTCGATCTCGAACTGGGCGCTGTCCGAATTGGCCGACAGCAGTTTGACCCCCGCGACCGTTTGCCCGGCACTCAGCGTACGGGGTTTGCTGCCGTCAATGCTGACGATGGCCTTGTCCTTGAACAGGCCCACGACCGAGACACCGGCAGCCAGCGAGGCCGTGCAGAAAAGCAGGCCAGCGGATAAGATTGACGCAGCGAATTTCAGCTTGAAAGACATCATGAATCCTGTACTGGTTTTTAGACATTCCCCGACCGAGGGGCCAGGCTACTTCGCCACCTTCCTGGAAAGCCACGGCATTCCCATGCGGCTGGTTCGCATCGACTCAGGCGATCAGGTGCCCGACAGCCTTAACGGCTTTTCCGGCGTGTGCTTGATGGGCGGGCCCATGAGCGTCAACGACGACCTGCCCTGGATCGACAAGGAACTGGCGCTGATTCGCCAGGCAGTCGAACTGGATGTCCCGGTGATCGGCCATTGCCTCGGCGGCCAGTTGATGTCAAAGGCACTGGGCGGCGTGGTCAGTCGCAACCCGGTCAAGGAAATCGGCTGGGGCGACGTGCGCGTCACCCATCCCAAAGCCGCGGCCACCTGGCTGGGCAGCAATCCGCCGCCCCTGCTGGCTTTTCATTGGCATGGCGAAACGTTCTCGATTCCACCCGGCGCCGTCCGCATTCTTGACAGCGCCCATTGCACGAATCAGGCTTTCATCCTGAATGACCGCCATGTCGGCATGCAATGTCATGTCGAGATGACGCCCGAACTGATCGCGGCGTGGTGTGAAAATGGCGCCGACGAAATCGCCGCCAGTCCCGGACCGGGGGTTCAGACAGCGGCAGAAATGCAGGCGGCCATCTCCGACAGGGTCGACCGGTTGCATGACCTCGCCGACAAAATTTATTCCCGCTGGATTCAAGGGCTTAGAAAATAATTCGCCGCCCCTCCTAGATACGGGCTGGACAGGGGCAGGGCGGCGCGTCAGGATACGCGCCGAAGTTGCATGCAGGATCAATGCCTTATTGAGTAAACGTGGTAAACGGAGGAGCACCTATGGAGAAAGTCGATTACGCCAACTTCGATTTTGGTCAGCGACTGAAGGATTACGTCAACGATGTCATGAATTATGGCGGGGCGCCTCGTACGGAGTCCGACCTCACCGAAGGCCAGAAGGTATTCCTGCGCGCAGTAAAGCGCGAAATGGTGAAATATGCCGACCCTAACCGGCAAGGTTACCCACACAATCTTTTAGAGCAGATGGAGTCTTTTACCCGCACGATCGGTGATCTTCACAACTCTTACTTCGATGCCGGCATGCGCAAGGTCAGCGACTGCCTGTATAACCGCTGGAAGATGCTCTACGACGAAACCAAAAAGCTGGCTGCCGCCGGAGGCGACACCCGCCCCGCCTGGGTTGACGTCATCAAGACTCAGCAAACCGACATGCCCGCCTTTTTCGACGCCTAACACCTTGATTCAAAAGACCTGCAAGCCCGGCCTCGCCGGGCTTTTTCATGCCGCGGCGGAATATCAAACCCGCTTATCCTGAAATAAAAATAAAGCATTATTCAGGGCGCCCACCCGGTGCTATCCTCCGACGACTCAAAAATCCATACATCGTGATCGGAGATAGCATGTCCAGACTGGTACGCCCCCACGGCGGCGGTGAACTCAAGCCCCTTTTGCTGACTGGCGAAGCCCTCGCCGCGGAAAAGGCCCGTGCGGCTTCCCTGCCCAAGGTCAAGATGAGCTCGCGTGAAACCGGCGACCTCATCATGATGGGCATCGGTGGCTTCACCCCCCTCAGCGGCTTCATGACCCACGGCGACTGGGAAGGCGTGTGCGACGGCTACAAGATGGCCAACGGCCTGTTCTGGCCCATTCCCGTCACCCTGTCGACCGACGACGAGACCATCAAGGCCGGTGACGACATCGCCCTGGTCGATGGTGAAAGCGGCGAGATCATGGGCACCATGAAGGTGACCGAGAAATACAGCATCGACAAGGACCACGAGTGCATGCAGGTCTACAAGACCACTGACCTCGAGCATCCCGGCGTCAAGATGGTGATGGCCCAGGGCAAGTACAACCTGGCCGGCCCGGTCAAGGTCCTGTCCACCGGCAGCTTCAAGGAAGAGTACGGCGACCAGTTCATGACCCCCGCCGAGACCCGCGCCAAGTTCGAACAACTGGGCTGGAGCAAGGTTGCCGCCTTCCAGACCCGCAACCCCATGCACCGCTCCCACGAATACCTGGCGAAAATCGCCATCGAGACCATGGATGGAGTGCTGGTTCACTCGCTGCTGGGCGCGCTGAAGCCGGGCGACATCCCCGCCGAAGTCCGTTCCGAAGCCATCAGCGTGCTGGTCGAGAACTACTTCGCCCCCAACACCGTGATCCAGGCCGGCTACCCGCTGGACATGCGCTATGCCGGTCCGCGCGAAGCGCTGCTGCATGCCCTGTTCCGCCAGAACTACGGCTGCTCGCACCTGATCGTCGGCCGCGATCATGCCGGCGTGGGCGATTATTACGGCCCGTTCGACGCACAGAAAATCTTCGACGAAATCCCCAAGGGTTCGCTCGAGACCGTCAACATGAACATCGACTGGACCTTCTGGTGCAAGAAGTGCGGCGGCATGGCCTCGCAGCGTACCTGCCCGCACACCAAGGATGACCGCATCCTGCTGTCCGGCACCAAGGTGCGCTCGATGCTGTCCGAAGGCCAGGATCTGCCGGTCGAATTCAGCCGTCCCGAAGTCGCCAAGGTGCTGCAGAAGTACTACGCCGGGCTTTCCGCGGAACAGAACGTCAAGATTGAATTGAAAGGCCACTCGGCAGCTTGATCAACGCCGGAACGGGCGGCGTTTCGGCCGCTCCGATCCGGCAGTCATTCACCCGACGCAAGTCGTCTGCAGTGACAAAAAATTGAGGACTCGGCCTGCCGGAAGCGGATTCGCGAAACGCCCCGGCCAAGGACAGGTTCAAGTTCTAATCGGACCGCGACGTACGCGGAGTTAGCTAACTTTAGGAGATTGTTATGCCAACCTATGTTCGTACCGACAAGTGCGACGGCTGCAAGGGTCAGGACAAGACCGCCTGCATGTATATTTGCCCGCACGACCTGATGAAACTGGACAAGGACGGTTCGGAAACCGGCCACGCCATGCGCGCGTTCAACCAGGAGCCGGAGCAGTGCTGGGAATGCTATTCCTGCGTCAAGATTTGCCCGCAGCAGGCGATCGAAGTCCGCCATTACGCCGACGTCGTGCCGCTGGGCGGCATGGTGCAGCCCCTGCGCGGTTCCGATTCGATCATGTGGACCATCAAGTTCCGCAACGGCACGCTGAAGCGCTTCAAGTTCCCGATCCGCACCACCCCCGAAGGTTCGATCGATCCTTACGGTGGCAAGCCGCAGGCCGTCCTCGCCAACATCGAGAAGCCCGGCTTCTTTGTTCAGGTCAATGGCTATCGTGCCGGCAACCCCGCCGAACTGATTCGCAAGTAATTGAAGGAGTAACGAAATGGCTGGAGAATTTGGTAATCCCACAGTTGTGCAGGAAGAAGTCGACATCCTGTTTATCGGCGGCGGCATGGCATGCTGCGGCGCCGCTTATGAAGTGATGCGCTGGGCCGACGCCGCCAAGGCCGAAACCGGCATCGACCTCAAGATCAAGCTGGTCGACAAGGCCGCCATGGACCGTTCCGGCGCCGTCGCCCAGGGTCTGTCCGCGATCAACACCTACATCGGCTCCGAGCAGGATCCCGCCGACTACGCCCGCATGGTCTCCAACGACCTGATGGGCATCACCCGTGACGACCTGGCCTACGACCTCGGCCGCCACGTCGACGAATCCGTGCACCTGTTCGAAGAATGGGGCCTGCCGATCTGGAAAACCGACGAAAACGGCGAACGCCACGACGGCGCCCAGGGCATGACCCCGCTGAAGGACGGCGGCAAGCCCGTGCGTTCCGGCAAATGGCAGATCATGATCAACGGCGAATCCTACAAATGGATCGTCGCCGAAGCCGCCAAGAAGGCGCTCGGCATGGACCGCATCGAAGAGCGCATCTTCATCGTCAAGCTGGTCAACGACAAGAACGACCCCAACCGCATCGCCGGTGCCGTCGGCTTCTCGACCCGCGAAAACAAGGTGGTGGTGTACAAGGCCAAGGCGATCCTGCTGGCCGCCGGTGGCTGCGTGAACATCTTCCGTCCGCGCTCCGTCGGTGAAGGTACCGGCCGTGCCTGGTATCCGGTATGGAACGCCGGCTCGACCTACGCCATGGCTGCCGAAGCTGGCGCCGAGCTGACCATGATGGAAAACCGTTTCGTTCCCGCCCGCTTCAAGGACGGCTACGGCCCGGTCGGCGCCTGGTTCCTGCTGTTCAAGGCCCAGGCCGTCAACGCCTACGGCGAAGTCTACATGGTGAAGAACAAGGAACTGCTGAACGACTACCCCCCCTACGGGCAGGCTGCCGTTCCCGCATCGTGTCTGCGTAACCACCTGATGCTGAAGGAAATGAAAGAAGGCCGCGGCCCCATTTATATGGACACCGTGACCGCTTTGGCAAAACTGCGTGAAACGCTGACCCCGCGCGAAGTGAAACACCTGGAAGCCGAAGCCTGGGAAGACTTCCTCGACATGTGCGTCGGCCAGTGCGGTATCTGGGTGGGCGAGAACATCGAGCCGGAGAAGAAAAACTCCGAACTCATGCCGACCGAGCCCTACCTGCT
>JBGSTQ010000355.1:0-3138 GCA_041736375.1 Thiobacillaceae bacterium | reverse complement strand
AGGTCAAGGTGCGTGCGCCGGTGGCGGCGCACGTGCTGAAGCTGCTGCATGAAAGCGAGGGGGCGGTGGCGGCCGGGCAGCCGCTGCTCGAGATCGGCGATCCCGCCAGCCTGGAAGTCGAGGTCGAGTTGCTGTCGACGCACGCGGTGAAGGTCGCGCCCGGCTCGAAAGTCATCCTCGATCGTTGGGGTGGCGAACAGCCGGTCACGGGCAGCGTGCGGGTGGTCGAGCCAAGCGGCTACACCAAGATTTCCGCGCTCGGCGTCGAGGAGCAGCGGGTCCGCGTCATCGTCGATTTCACCTCGCCACGCGAGGCGTGGGCGCGGCTCGGCGATGGCTACCGTGTTGAGGCGCGCTTCGTGCTGTGGGAAGGGCAGGACGTGCTGCAGCTTCCCACCAGCGCGCTGTTCCGGCAAGGCGAAGGTTGGGCGGCATTCGTGATCGACGGCAATCGTGCGCGCCTGAAACCGGTCGAAATCGGCCAGCGCGCCGGACTCGCGACCCAGGTGGTGTCAGGACTCAAGGCCGGCGACCGGGTCGTGGCGCATCCGGATGAAACAATCCGCGACGGCGTCCGCGTGAAGCCGCGTTAATGGCGGACCGGTATCCTGGTGAAATAGCCAGAGGGGACCACCCGTCTCGCGCTACGCGGATTCGAGGACCCTGGCGCGGCCTGCCCGCTGCGATCAGCTTCCGGCTTGTCCGGCCTGCTTGAGAATGTCGATCACATCCGAGTCGTCAACCTGGGGAAAGTCAGCGTAGAACTGCCCGACCGCCTGAAAGAATGGCGGCGCCTGCAGGCACACCACCTCGTCGGCATAGCCTCTGATCTTTTCCAGCGTGTCCGGCGGCGCCACCGGTACCGCGCAGATCAGTCGCGCCGGTTTCCGGGCGCGCAGCGCGTGCAGCGCGGAAATCATCGTCGCTCCAGTGGCCAGACCGTCGTCGACCACGATCACGATGCGCCCCGCCGGATCGATCGGCGGCCGCAATGGCGTGTACTGCGCGCGGCGCCTGCGGATGGTTGCCAGCTGGCCCTGCTTCTCCTGTTCCAGATAGGCGGCGGTGCCACCGGCCGATTCGGCGTAGTCCGCGACATAGGTCCATCCCGATTCGTCGATCGAGCCGATGGCGAACTCAGGATTGAAGGGCGCGCGCAGCTTGCGCACCAGTACCACGTCGAGCTCGCCGTCCAGCACCTGCGCCAGTTGCTGTCCCATCGGCACGGCGCCGCGCGGAATGGCGAGAATCAGCGGATGTTGCCCCTTGTAGGCCGCGAGGGCCTCACCGAGACGCTTAGCGGCCTGTTGGCGATTGGCGAAAAGCATGATCACTCCTTCACTTGCTTCTGATTTCATCCTAGCCGAGACGGCTTGCTTGTCACGTCCATCCGCAACCGGTCAGCCCGCCGCGCGCGCCGTGGGACCGATATAATCCTGACTTTTTCATGCTGTTTTCGCCCGCCCTTCCCGCTCCAGGTCAGAAGCGCCAGCAGACCGGCCTCGCCGGCGCGGCCGATGCGCTCTTCCTCGCCGAGCTGGCGCTGTCCAGGCGTCCGCAGGTGGTGGTGTGCGCCAGCGCCTGGGATGCCCAGCGGCTGGCCGATGAGCTGCGCTGGTTCGATCCGCAGTTGCGGGTATGCGTCTTCCCCGACTGGGAAACCCTGCCCTACGATACCTTCTCGCCCCACCCCGACCTGATTTCCGAACGGCTGGCGACTCTTTACCAGATTACCCGACGCGAATTCGACATCGCCCTGGTCGCGCTCGGCACCGCCCTGTCGCGCCTGGGACCGCCGTCCCACCTCGCCGCGCACACCTTCTTCCTCAAGCAGACGGACCGGCTCGATGAAGCGGCGTTCCGCGCGCAGATGGCCCTCGGCGGCTATCACCATGTGAATCAGGTATTTTCCCCGGGTGAATTTTCCATTCGCGGCGGCCTGATCGACCTGTTCCCGATGGGCAGCGTGCTGCCCTACCGCATCGACCTGTTCGACAACGAGATCGAGACCCTGCGCGCGTTCGACGTCGACACCCAGCGCAGCCTATATCCGGTCAGGGAAATCCGCCTGCTGCCAGCGCGCGAGTTTCCGCTCGACGACGCCGGTGTCACGCGTTTCCGCCAGAACTTCCGCGAGGCCTTCGAGGGCGATCCGTCGAAGTCAAAGCTCTACAAAGATGTCAGCAACAAGCTCGCCCCCGGCGGCATCGAGTACTACCTGCCGCTGTTCTTCGAGCAGACCGCCAGTCTGTTCGACTATCTGCCGCAGGATGCCGTGCTGGTGACACAGGGCAAACTCGATCAGGCCGGGCAGGAATTCTGGGCCGACACGCGCGGGCGCTATCGTCTGCTGTCAGGCGACAAGGACAAGCCGCTGCTGCCGCCCGAGCGCCTGTTCCTGTCGCTGGAGGAGTTCTTTGTCCACGCCAGGGACTATGCCCGCCTCGACATCGGCCATCCCCCCGTCACCGTTGCCGAGGGGGCGGCAAGCCAGAAGCCCCAAGCGGAAGACGGCGCCCCGACGGCTCCCCTGCCACCGATTTCCGTCGACCGCCGCCTGCCCCATCCGGTCGAGAAACTGCGCAACTGGCTGGACAGCTTTCCCGGCAGGGCGATCATCGTCGCCCCCTCGGCCGGTCGGCGCGAGACGCTCGCCGAATACCTCGCCGAACACGGCCTGCATCCACGTCTCCTCGATGACTGGAGTTCCTGCCTGACGGCTCCCGACCGCCTTTGTCTCACCCACGGCCCGCTGGCGGCGGGATTTGTGCATGGTCTCGCCGGTCTCGCCGTCATCACCGAGTCCGAGCTGTACGCCATTCCGCCCAGGCTGCGGCGGGCACGCGAAGCCAGGGCCACCTCGATCGACAGCCTGCTGCGCGACCTCTCCGAGCTCAAGCCCGGGGACCCGGTAGTGCATGCGCAGTACGGCGTCGGACGCTATCTCGGCCTCGCCACCCTGGACCTCGGCGACGGTGCGACCGAATTCCTGCATCTGGAGTATGAAGGTGGCGACAAGCTCTACGTGCCGGTCGCCAGCCTGCATTTGATTTCGCGCTACAGCGGCGCGGGCGAGGACGCGGCACCGCTGCACCGGCTCGGCACCGAGCAATGGGAAAAGGCGCGCCGCCGCGCGCT
>JBGSTQ010000300.1:0-2055 GCA_041736375.1 Thiobacillaceae bacterium | reverse complement strand
TGACGCGCGGGCGGAAGCTGCCGTTCTTTTCCGGTGGCGGCCTGCCGCACAACCGGGGGGCGGCGCAGATCGTGCGCCAGGCCAAGCTCCTGGGCGAGGAAGCCGCCGAATTCGTGGTGGTGTTCGCCGCGTTTGGCGCCTCGCACGCCGACGCGCGCTTCTTCCAGGAAAGCTTCGAGGAAAGCGGCGTGCTGAACAAGGTGGTGATGTTCCTCAACCTCGCCGACGAGCCGGTGATCGAACGTCTGCTGACCCCGCGCGCGGCGCTCACCGCGGCCGAATACCTGGCCTTCGACCTCGACTACCACGTGCTGGTGGTGATGACGGACATGACTGCCTACGCTGAGGCGCTGCGCGAAGTGGCGGTGCTGCGCGGCGACGTGCCGGCGCGCAAGGGTTATCCGGGTTATCTCTATTCGGATCTCGCGGAAATCTACGAGCGCGCCGGGCGCATCAAGAACCGGCGCGGTTCGATCACCATGATCCCGGTGCTGTCGATGCCGTCCGACGACATCACCCATCCGATCCCCGACCTCACCGGCTACATCACCGAGGGCCAGATCGTGCTCGGACGCGAGCTTGCCAACCAGGGTGTGTACCCGCCGGTGACTGTGCTGCCCTCGCTGTCACGCCTGATGAAGGACGGGGTCGGCAAGAATTTCACCCGCGAGGACCACCCCCACGTCGCCAGCCAGTTGTTTGCCAGCTATGCCAAGGCGCTCGAAGTGCGCGGCCTCGCCGCGATCATCGGCGCCGAGGAACTCTCAGACTCCGACCGCCGCACCCTGCAGTTCGCCGACGCCTTCGAGCGCCAGTTCATCGGTCAGGGCGAGGACGAGGATCGCAGCATCCACGAGACCCTCAACCTCGCCTGGGATTTGCTGTCGATGCTGCCGCCGGAATCGCTGATCCGCGTGAGCGAGGAGGAACTGGCCAAGTATCACAAGGGAACGACAGCGTGAAGGGGGAAGGAAACGCGCTGCGCGCTCATGGGACACGGGTCCGGCGCCACGTGCGTTTACCCTTCCTCCTTGACCCGTCCCCCTTCACGCCTTTCGGGACATGAAGAAGCGCCTCTCCGTCCCGCCCACCAAGAGCGCGCTGCTGCAGGTCGGCCGCCAGGTGCGTTTTCTCGAGCAGGGCCGCCAGATGCTGGAGAAGAAGCGCGACCTGCTGACCCGCCTGGTCTACGAACGCCTGGCGCAATATCGTGAACTGCGTGCACAGACCCTGTTCGAACTAGGGGAGGCCTATCACTGGCTCGGCGTCGTGCAGATGCGGATGGGCGGACAGATGCTTCACCAGGCCTCGGTTGGCCTGAAGCCAGCAGTGGCGATTCGCGTGGTGGCACGCTCCAGCGTCGGCGTCGAATATCCCAGCGTGTCCGCTGAACCGCTACCGCTGCAGCCGGTGGGGCTTATGTGGACCGATGTCAGCTTCGACGAGGCGCGCTTGCGCCTGCGTGAGCTGACGGTGACGCTGGCGCGCCTGGGCGAGGCTGAAAATGCGCTGTGGCGCCTGCTGGCCGCCAGCCGCAAGACGCAGAAACGGGTCAACGCGCTGAAGTACAACATCATCCCGCGCTACCAGGCGACGGTGCAGCACATCCGCGCCGCACTGGAGGAGGACGAGCGCAATACCCTGTTCCAGATCAAGGTGCTGCGTGCGCGCGGAGCAGCGCGTTAGGGTTGACCGGCCTGCCTGCCCCGAGTTTGTCGAAGGGCCTGTCCTGGTTTTATGAAAGGCTCACCACGCGGGATTAACAGCCTGCCGTTTATCCTGCGCCTGTCGAAAGACTATTTCGTCGCTTCCTGTCCGAGCCGGCTGATGCATTCGCGCACCAGTTCCGGCCCTTTGTAGATCAATCCCGAATACAGCTGTACCAGCGCCGCCCCGGCGTCGATCTTCTCCTGCGCGTCGGCTCCCGTGAGGATACCGCCGACGCCGATGATCGGGACCTCTCCCTTGAGGTGATGCGCCAGTGCGCGGATCACGCGGGTGGAGGCGGCACGCACCGGCGCGCCGGACAGGCCGCCGGCTTCCCGCGCGTTCGGC
>JBGSTQ010000262.1:0-7501 GCA_041736375.1 Thiobacillaceae bacterium | reverse complement strand
CGTGTTCAAGATCCAGGCCAACATGGACCCGCAGCACCGCGACCGCATCGCCTTCTTCCGCGTCTGCTCCGGCCGCTACAGCCCCAACATGAAAGTGCGCCACCGCCGCACCGGCAAGGACATGAAAATCGCCAACGCGGTCGTCTTCATGGCCAACGAGCGCACCCGCATGGAAGACGCGGTGGCGGGCGACATCATCGGCATCCACAATCACGGCCAGCTGCACATCGGCGATACCCTCACCGAAGGCGAAGCGCTGCAGTACAAGGGCATTCCCTACTTCGCCCCCGAGCTCTTCAGCCGCCCGCGCCTGCGCGACCCGCTGCGCGCCAAGCAGCTGAACAAGGGTCTGTTGGAACTCGGCGAGGAGGGTGCGGTGCAGGTGTTCGAGCCCTTTGCCGACAATACGCTGCTGATCGGCGCGGTCGGCCAGCTGCAGTTCGAAGTCGTCGCCCATCGCCTGAAAACCGAATACGGCGTCGACGCCAGCTTCGAGAACGCCGGCATCTACACCGCGCGCTGGGTCACCTGCCCGGATCCGGTTCACCTCGCCGAATTCACCCGTTCCAATTCGCTCAAGCTGGCGAAGGATGTCGATGGCAACCTGGTGTATCTGGCGGATACGCGGGTGAACCTGCAACTGGCACAGGAGCGCTGGCCCAAAGTGGCGTTCCACGACACGCGGGAACATGGTCAGGTCATGGGCTAGACCATCCCAGGCAAGCGCTTGCAGTCAGTTGCGGTCTGCCGCCAGAAGCGATGACCTGACCATGGTACCGATGGCCCTCACGGTCCGTTCCGGTCTGACAACTGGCTACCCAAACCGCGCCCGACCCGACTGCGCAGCCGCTCACTCCTAGCGGTAGATGTAATCCCGCTTGAACGGATAGTTGGGCTGTTTGCCGGCCACGGGCTTGCCTGCCAGAACCTGCCACAGTTCCATCCAGCCGTGGTCGAAGGCGTGGGCCGATCCGGCCATGTAGATGCGCCAGATGCGGTATTTCTGTTCGCCGATCAGCTTGCGGGCTTCGTCGGCGTGCTGCTCCAGCCGGGTGACCCAGTGCCACAGGGTCTGGCCGTAGTGGGAGCGGAGGTTTTCGGCGTCGAGGCATTCGAGACCGCTGACCGCGGCGGCGCGCAATACGTCCGAGGCATGAACCAGTTCGCCGCCGGGGAAGACGTAGTCCCCGACGAATTCGGCAATGCCGCTGCCAAGGCCGCCGGCATCCGGCGTGGCAGCGGTGATGCCATGATTCAGCACCAGGCCGCCGGGTTTGAGCAGCGCGGCGATCTTGTCAAAGTAGGCTTTGAGGTTGACGCGGCCGACGTGCTCGAACATGCCGACGCTGGCGATCTTGTCGTAGCCGCCGTCCTCGGGCACGTCGCGGTAATCCATCTTGCGCACGTCCACCTGGTCGGCGAGGCCGCGTTCGGCGATTTGCCGGCTGACCCAGGCGTACTGGTCATCCGACAGGGTGATGCCGACCGCTCGCACACCGTAGTTTTCCGCTGCATGCAGGATGAGGCCGCCCCAGCCGCAGCCGATGTCGAGAAATTTTTCGTCGGGCTTGAGGGCGAGCTTGCGGCAGATGTGATCCAGCTTGGCTTCCTGCGCGGCATCGAGACTCATGTCCGGGGTCTTGAAATAGGCGCACGAATACACCCGCCGCGCGTCCAGCCACAGGCCGTAAAAATCGTTGGAAACGTCGTAGTGATACTGGATGTTGCGGCGGTCCTTGCTGCGCGTGTGGCGCCACCATTTCCAGCCGTCCGAGCCGGTTTTCGGCTTGCACTCGGCGGCGTTGCACAGGCGGTCGCCGAGCATGAGGATGTCGCGTACTTCGCCGATGAGATCGATATCCCCCTCGACATAGGCGCGCGCCAGTGCACCCAGGCTGGGGTCGGCTATCGCCTTCAGGCTGGATGGCTGGCGCAGCCGCACCCGCACTGCAGCTTCCGCGGCATTGCCGACGTGTTCACCGTTCCACAATTCGACGACAAACGGCAAACCGGACGCCTCCACCCGGCGCCGTACCTGACTGACCAGCAATTTATCCAGCATCACGCCCTCCTCCAAGGCAGGCGATGACTGATTTTTGTTTGTACATCGCCTGGATACGTTTTACGCCAAATCGACCACCAGCGCAGCACGGGTATTTTCCGCCAGGGTCATGGATTCGACCCGGTGGGCATCGAGATCGATGCCCATGCGGATCGGACTACCCGACTTGGCGGCGGCGATCGAGGTGGGGTCGAGCTCGAAACGCAGGAAGTGCACCGATGAGGTTTTTTCCTCGTTCTCGCGCTCGAGATCCTCGTCGGCGATGGCGAACACTTTCGGCTGGTCGGCCACCTGCACCCACACGCGATCCTCGATGCCCTTCAGCCTGGCCAATGCGTCCTTGCGCTCGTCGGGGTCGGAGTACTGGATCATCATGGTGGCCTTCCAGTTGGTGCCGTCCGGAACCAGCGGATTGTAGGCGTCGAGCTCGTCCTGGATGCCGGCCTCCTCGAACGTGCGCTCGGCGCGCAGCATTTCCTGGATCTGATATCGCATGGTTTTCTCGTCCTCGAAAATCAGCGTGACGTGGTCTCCGAGCTCGACCATGCGGTTCTTCTTGTGCGCCATGATTTCGGCGCGCATGGCCAGCCGAACCTTGGAATAGCTTTCCAGGGTCATCAGGCTGTCACGGGTGATGTGGGGCATGTAGTTCTCCTAAGCTAACGAGGGTTTATTCGAGACCATAGGCGATGCGCAGCAGCGTGATCGGATGCAGCTTCTGCGCGGTGGCAGACTCGCCCATGCCCTGCAGGATGTGACGCGCGGCGATCGCGCAGTCTGAACTGACGTAGTCGGGTGCCGGCTCGGCCATCTGCTTGAACACCGCCTTGCCGATCTTCATCGACTTGTCGAAGTATTCGCTCTTCACCCCCCAGGTGCCGTCGTGGCCGGAACAGCGTTCGACCATCGTCACCGTGGCGCCGGCCAGCTGCAGCGCATCGCGGGTCTTGTTGCCGATGTTCTGGACGCGCTGGTGGCACGGCACGTGATACGCCACCTTGCCGAGCGGGCTGCTGAAATCGTTCTTCAACAGGCCGTCAGCGTTGCGCGCCATCAGATACTCGAACGGATCCCACATCGCCGCCTTCACCGCCAGCACGTCGGCGTCGTCGGGGAACATCAGCGGCAGTTCCTGCTTGTACATCAGCGTGCAGGAGGGCACCGGAGTCAGGATCGCATAGCCTTCGCGCGCCAGCTTCGCCAGCTGCGGGATGTTGATTTCCTTGAGCCTTTGCACCGCATCGAGATCGCCCAGCTCCAGCTTGGGCATGCCGCAGCAGGCCTCCTTCTCCACCAGCACGGCGGGGATTTCGTTGTGCGCCAGCAGCTTGAGCAGGTCGTGGCCGATTCCGGGCTCGTTGTAGTTCACATAGCAGGTCGAATAGATCGCCGCCTTGCCGGGAGTTTTATCTCCGTCTTTCACCGCGAAGTCGCTGCGCGGCCTGGCGGTCGAACGGAATTTGGCGCTGTCGTATTCGGGCAGCTTGCGATCGGGGTGGATGTGCAGCACGCTGTCGACCATCTTGCGGATCGGCTTGCTCTTCAGGCTGGCGTTGACCGCCTGCACCACCACCGGAATCGAGGCAAGCTTGCCCATCGCGTCGGTGCTGGACAGCAGCTTGTCGCGGAAAGTTGTTCCGCCCTTTTTGTACTTGATCGCCTTGGCGCGCAGCATGGTATGTGGAAAGTCGAGGTTCCACGGATGCGGCGGCACGTAGGGGCACTTGGTCATGTAGCAGAGGTCGCACAGATAGCATTCGTCGACCACCTTCCAGTAGTCGGCCTTGGCGACGCCGTCCACTTCCATGGTCGAGGATTCGTCGATCAGATCGAACAGGGTCGGAAAAGCGGTGCACAGCGACAAGCACCGGCGGCAACCGTGGCAGATGTCGTAGATGCGCTCAAGCTCGTGCATGAGCTTGTCTTCATTGTAGAAATCCGGGTTTTTCCAGTCGAGCGGATGACGGGTGGGGGCTTCGAGGCTGCCTTCACGGGTGCTCATGCGAACTCCAATCTTGGTATCGGGATAGTCTGGTTCAGCGCTGGTCAGGGCACGATGCGGATGTCGATCGATCCCCCGCATGCAGACAAGCCAGTCCGCTTTAAATATTCAAAAAAAGGCGGGCCGCAACCGACCCGCCTTCCATAATGACCTGATTAGGCGCCCAAGCTGTCCAGGGTTTTCTGGAACTTGTTGGCGTGCGAGCGCTCGGCCTTGGCCAGCGTTTCGAACCAGTCGGCGATTTCGTCGAAGCCTTCGGAACGTGCATCCTTGGCCATGCCGGGATACATGTCGGTGTACTCGTGAGTCTCACCGGCAATGGCGGTCTTGAGGTTGTCGGACGTCGGGCCGAAGGTCATGCCGGTAGCGGGGTCGCCGGACTTTTCCAGATACTCCAGGTGACCATGGGCGTGGCCGGTTTCGCCTTCTGCAGTGGAGCGGAAAACGGCGGCAACGTCGTTGTAGCCTTCCACGTCAGCCTTGGCTGCGAAGTAGAGGTAGCGACGGTTGGCCTGCGATTCGCCAGCGAAGGCATCTTTGAGGTGTTGTTCGGTTTTCGAGCCTTTGAGTTCCATAACCTAATCTCCTTGGTTCACTTAGAAATGCTTTTCAGCACGGAAATATTCATCTCCTTCTTGTTGCTACAGCACTTTGTTTATAGCACCACGACAGAGGATGAAAGCGGGCGTTTAGACTAAGTCTAATACCTGAACGAAGAATAAACCGGTTAACATGACGGTGTCAACCTTGAATAGAATTCGGCATCGATGGAGACCTGCGATGAGCTTTGATAAAACCAGAACCGACGCCGAATGGCGCGAAATACTGAGCCCTGAACAATACCGCATCCTGCGCGAGCACGGTACCGAGCAGGCCTTCACCGGCCAATTCTGGGACCATCACGAAGCCGGCGAATACCGCTGCGCCGCCTGCGGCGAACCGCTGTTCTCGTCAGCCAGCAAGTTCGATTCCGGCACTGGCTGGCCGAGCTTCTATCAGGCGATCGATGCCGATGCGGTGGCAGAAAAGACCGACATCAGCCACGGCATGACCCGCGTCGAAGCCCTGTGCCGCCGCTGCGGTTCGCACCTTGGCCATGTGTTTCCCGACGGCCCCGCCCCCACGGGGATGCGCTACTGCATCAACTCGGCCTCGCTCAGCTTCCGCAAAAAGGACTGAGCCTTGCATATCTTCGACGCACAGGTGGTCGCGATCACCGCCGCCACCCCCAGCATCCGTGCGCTGCGCCTGCGCATCCCCGATGCCGCCTTCCGCTTCCTGCCCGGGCAGTGGGTGGATCTCGGCATCGAGGTCGACGGGACGACGCACACAGCCGGCTATTCCATTACCACCTCGCCGATCCACCAGGGCGAGATCGAACTGGCGATCAAGTCCAGCGCGCGCCATCCGGTGGCGCGCTGGGTGCATGAGCGCGCCAGGGTCGGCGACCGCGTACGGGTAAGCCAGGGACAGGGGCCGTTCGTCTATCTGCCGGAGATGAGCGACAACGTGGTGCTGATCGGCGGCGGCGTCGGGGTCACCCCGCTCCTCTCGATCTTTCGCCATGTGCGCGACGCGCAGCTGTCGACCCAGACCTACCTGCTCTACAGCGTGTCGGACAGCCGCGAATTCCTCTTCCGCGACGAGCTCGAGGCGGCGGCCCGCAGCCGCGACAACCTGCATGTGAGCCTCACCGTCACCCAGCCCGATCCCGAATGGCACGGGCTGACCGGACGCGTCGATCCGATCAAGCTGCACGCGCTCGACGTCCCAGACGACACGCTCTACTACCTGTGCGGGCCCAAGGGCATGGTCGAGGACATAAGCACCCTGCTGCACGACCTGGGCGTGCCGATGAGCCGCATCATTTTCGAGAAATGGTGGTAGGACAATCCGACCATTAAACCCGGCTTCCACCCCCTGTATGTTTGCGTTTCAACCTGAAAGGAGAATCCCCATGCGCATTGCTTCCCTGCTCGCCGTCCTCACCTTCTGCGCGCCGGTGCTGGCCGGCCCCAACGACGTCGTCCGCTCCTACCCGGCACAGAAAGTCCACGCCGACACCTACGTCATCCACGGCCCTCAGGGCGTGCCTTCGGTGGAAAACCAGAGCTTCATGAACAACCCGGCGTGGGTCGTCACCCGCGAGGGCGTGGTGGTGATCGATCCGGGCTCCAGCGTGCAGGCGGGCCGCATGGTGATGGCGCAGCTGCGCAAGACAACCAAGAAGCCGGTTACCCACGTCTTCAACACCCATGTGCATGGCGACCACTGGCTGGGCAACCAGGCCATCCTGGAGGTGTGGCCGAAGGCCACCATCATTGGCCATCCCGACATGATCAAACTTGCGAAAAACGGTGCTGACGCGTTCTGGATCCAACTGATGTCGGACATGACCAAGGGTTTCACCGACGGCACCCGCGCCGAGATTCCCACCGTCGAGGCGGCCGATGGCCAGGAATTCAAGATCGGCGGCAAGACTTTCCGCATCCATTCCTCGACCGACGCCCACAGCAAGACCGACCTGATGATCGAAATCGTCGAGGACCGCATCCTCTTCACCGGCGACAACGTGTTGAGCCGCCAGGTGATGAACCTGCGCGACGGCACCTTCAAGGGGGCCATGAAAGCCACCGAGCGCGCGCTCGCACTTAATGCCAAGCTCTACATTCCCGGCCACGGCAAGAGCGGCGACCGCAAGTTCGTCGCCGAGCAGAAAGCCTACTTCGACATTCTGGTTCCAGAAGTGCGGCGCCTCTACGACGAAGGCAAGAGCGATTTCGAAATGAAGCCGGTCCTCGTCGAAAAGCTCAAGGCCTACAAGAACTGGGCGGAATGGGAAGCCAACCTGGGCCAGCAGATCAGTCTGGCGATTCTGGAAATCGAGCAGGAATAATCAACGCGAGCGCGACTGCGGCCATGCGGCCGCGGCGCAGTCTGAAATCAGTCCAGTCGGGTCACTGAGGCAACCCGGCCGGGTTGCCATTCCCCATCCAGGCTCACCCATTCGACGCGGTTGCCCAGCATGCGGACAACGCCGGGTCGACGGTTGTCGCCGGTATCGGAAAACTCAAAGCGATAATCGCGCAAAAATTGCAGCTGGCCCTCGCCGTTGCGCGCAAAACGCGTCCTGCTCAGGGCCACGCTTTCGTCCAGGAACTGCAAGCCGGCATCGGTGCAGGCGCGGCGTCCGACTGCGATCGCCTGTTCGCGAGCCTGCATGCCGGCGTACCAATACCAGCCAAGCGCGCCGAACAATCCCAGCAGGAGGAATTCCCAGCTCACTGTCCAGCCGTATCGAGTTTCACCGGACTACGGAACAGCGCCGCCACCTGCTTTTTGGGCCCCTGGCGTATCAGCGCGGGTGGGGGCGCGCTGCTCGGGGCATTGCTCGGCTCATACGGCGCATCGAACAGCGCATCGCGCGCAACAGCCGG